>NC_012673.1:1555000-1610000 GCF_000023045.1 Exiguobacterium sp. AT1b
CATGACTGAAAGAAAAAACGGTCGTGGATTAACCCCTGAGAAGGAGTAATCCACAACCGCTTGATCATTATGACGACTTAGAAGACATCTGTTTCTTTGTTTTCTTCTTCACTGTTTCTGATGAAGTCGACTCCACAACTTGTCCAGTCTGTTGGAAGCGATGAAGCATTAATACCTGATAGGCGTTCGCAAACACCAATGTGGCTAGTGCCGGCCAGAGCAATGGAATCTCGTCCGTTGTTTGCAAAGCTGGAATCCATTCAATTAACGTAATGACAGTCATTAAGAAAAGTGTCGGGATGAAAGCACTCTTATTTGTTTGTTTCGCCTTACTCGCAGCAACGACCCAAGCGACAATGAGTAACACAAGCATCTCACCGATGTAACGCCACATGTGATCATTACCGAATGCGAGCATCCGTAAGTAGACGGCATCAAAAATCGCAAAAGCGATTAGTAACACTTGAACGCGATTCCATAGACGTGGCCCTCTAAACAAGTCGAGTCCGACTCGATGAATAATCAAATAGGCAAAGAAGCCCATCATGCTGATCCCCGTCCATGTACTCGAATAACTAAGCGCCGTGACAATTGCCTCCCAGGACTGACTGACCAAATAACCCGGGTTCGCCAATAAATTCATTAGGAACCCGAACAACGTCCCGAATACGAGCGTTGTCCAAAACAAACGTAAAAAACCTTGTACTTTCATCTCTCACCGATTCACCCTTCTATTTGTTTAATGACTGCTTGCGCCAACTCATCATACGTATGCTCAAACGGATGTCCATCCCGATAGACAGAAGGTGCGAAGTCCTCTTCATTGTCGTACGGTTGGCCGAGCGGGATTTGAGCAAGAAGCTTACTCTTCAGTGCTTCTGATAGCTTTTCTCCACCGCCGTATCCGAATACGTATTCCTTCTCGCCCGTTACCTTACTTTCGAAGTAGGCCATGTTCTCGATGATTCCCAACACTTTATGGTTCGTTTTGATTGCCATCGCTCCAGCACGTGCCGCAACGAATGCCGCTGTCGCATGAGGTGTCGTGACAATCAATTCCTGACATGATGGGAGCATGGAATGGATATCGAGCGCGACATCTCCTGTTCCTGGCGGTAAATCGAGCAACAGATAGTCAAGATCGCCCCACTCGACGTCATTGAAGAAGTTATTTAACATCTTCCCGAGCATCGGTCCACGCCAGATGACCGGCGCATTGTCTTCCACGAAGAATCCCATCGAGATGACTTTCACGCCAAACCGCTCCACTGGAATGATCTTCTCGCCGCGAACAACCGGTCGTTCCTCGATGCCGAGCATATCTGGAACACTGAAGCCGTAAATATCCGCATCGATCAACCCGACCTTTTTACCCGCTCGCGCAAGCGCGACAGCCAAGTTGACGGATACTGTTGATTTTCCTACGCCACCCTTACCAGAAGCGATGGCGATAAACGTCGTCCCTGAGTTTTCACGAAGGATCGCCGGTTTTGTCGCTTCCTTCAAACTTTCGTCGTTCAATGCTTCAAAGCGAAGCCCGACCGTCTTAAAACCTTTCCCCTTGAGCAATGTGACGATTTCTTGTTGTAACTGAAGCTGTTCCCCGCTCCCAGTTTGACCGAGTGCCACTTTTACACTGACATAGTCTTCTTTGATTCGGATGTCTTTTACCCCTGCTGTATCTCCAAGCGTTCGGTTGATCGTCGGATCAACAAGCCCTGCCAATTCCTCGCGTACTTGCTCTACTGTAAGCATATTGCTTCCCCCTTCTAACTGTTTCGATATCAGTATATCAAAAAAAGCGTTTTCTTGACGGGTTCGGAATCGACTATTTCAAACAAAAAACTCTCCACCCGAAAGGATGGAGAGTTCGAACCACTTCGCGAAGATTAACGCTTCGAGAATTGTGGTGCGCGACGTGCTGCTTTAAGACCGTATTTTTTACGTTCTTTCATACGAGCGTCACGAGTTAAGAAGCCTTTTTCTTTGAGGCTTGGACGGAATTCTGGGTCCGCTTGAAGAAGCGCACGTGATACGCCGTGGCGAATTGCTCCAGCTTGTCCAGTGTATCCACCACCGTTAACGTTAACGATTACATCGTATTTACCTTCTGTTTCAGTCAATACGAGTGGTGATTTAGCCATCATGATCAAAGTCTCATGACCGAAGTATTCTGAGATATCGCGGCCATTTACAACAACTTTACCGTCACCTGCAACGAGGTGAACGCGAGCCACCGAGTGTTTGCGGCGGCCTGTTCCGTAGTAACGTACATCTGCCATCGTTTAGTTCCTCCCTGTGTCTCGATTAACCGCGAAGTTCGTAAACTTCTGGTTTTTGTGCTTCGTGCTTGTGTTCAGCTCCAGCGTAAACGTGGAGTTTGTTGAATTGTTGACGACCGAGTGATCCTTTTGGAAGCATCCCTTTGATCGCGAGTTCAAGCATACGCTCTGGACGTTTTGCGAGAAGCTCTTTTGCAGTTTGTGATTTCAAACCGCCTGGATGACCTGAATGACGGTAGTAGATCTTGTCATTCAATTTGTTACCAGTCAATTTGATTTTCTCAGCGTTGATGATGATGACGTGGTCTCCGCAATCAACGTGTGGTGTGAAAGTCGGCTTGTGCTTACCGCGAAGAAGTGAAGCTACTTCACTAGTCAAACGACCAAGTGTTTTGCCTTCTGCGTCGATAAGGAGCCATTTGCGTTCTACTTCAGATGCTTTAGCCATGAATGTTGTGCGCATGTGGAATACCTCCTAGAAATGTCTGTTCACTTAATTTTTTGATGCTTTATCATAATCCTAGTTTACGGGGCTAAGATTGTGGTTCATCTCTAAATTTGAAAATGAAATGCCAATGAATATAATACGATTTTATAAGGGGAATGTCAATCTACTTTTTCATAATTCACATTCCACAAATACAAACCGTGTGGGGGCGCCGTAATCCCCGCCACGCGGCGGTCCTTCGCCTCCAGCATTTGTGTGATATCTGCGGGCTGATACTTCCCTCTCCCCACCTCGATGACCGTCCCTACCATGATGCGGACTTGGTTGTATAGAAAACCCGAGCCAACGAACCGGAATATGATCTCGTCCCCCATCTCGAGCACTTCTGCTTCGTAGATGGTGCGGACCCGATCTTCGACTTCTGCCTTTGTCACAGAGAACGACGTAAAGTCGTGAGTCCCAATCAACCGCTCCATCGCTTGACGCATCGCCTCAAGGCTCAGCTTATACGTCACGGTCGCAGCATAATGCCGACGAAACGGATCCTCGGTCTGACGGATATGATAGCGATACTCTTTTCGCTTCGCACCGTAACGTGCATGAAACGTATCATCCATTTCTTCCGCCTGTTTAACGAGGATATCGTCTGGTAGCATGGCGTTTAACGCTTTGACGAAGCGCTCAGCCGGCATCTCTAACGTCGTATCAAAGTGAATCACCTGCCCTAACGCATGGACGCGAGCATCTGTACGACCTGAGGCGATGATTTTCACCGGATGACGATGCATACGTGCCAAGACGGATTCAATCTCCGCTTGAATGGTATTGCCATTCGGTTGTACCTGATATCCCGCATAATGTGTCCCGTCATAGGCGACAATCAGTTTAATTCGTCTCATCCAATCCCTCTCAATCCAAACAAAATGAGTGTCAACGCGACAAAGATGAGCAATACGGCTGTGTCTCGCATTTGCCACTCCATCTCACGCAACCTCGTCCGCCCTTCTCCCCCACGGTAGCCGCGGGCCTCCATGGCCGTAGCAAGGTCCTCAGCACGCTTAAACGCGGAGATGAACAATGGAATCAAGAGCGGGATGACCCCTTTTAGGCGGGATTTCCAAGGTCCACTCATCAAATCGACCCCACGCGCCTGCTGGGCTTTCATGATCCGGTCCGTCTCATCTGCAAGCGTCGGTAGGAAACGAAGTGAGATGGAGAGCATCAACGCAATCTCATGGGCCGGCACACGAATCCGTTCGAATGGTCGTAGCCCTGCTTCAATCGAATCGGTCAATTCCATCGGTGTCGTCGTCAACGTCACGAGTGTCGTCAACATGACGAGATAAAAGAAGCGCAGCGAGACAATCAGCCCCATTCGAATTCCTTCCGAATAAATCGCAATCGGTCCTAATTCGAACAGGAGTGTGCCGTCTCGATTGAATAACAGTTGTAAAATCAACGTGAAGACGATCAAAAATAAGATCATGCGAAGACCGTTCCATAAATAGCGCCACGATAACTGTGACAGTTTGACCGCAAACAACGTGAACGCGAGTAAAAACAAATTCGTCCATACGTTGTCAGCTAAAAAGACAACCGGGATGAACCCTAAAATGAAGAGCGTCTTGGCACGCGCATCGAGGGAATGAAGCCACGAATGTCCAGGTATATATTGACCGATAATCATGTCGCTCCCCCTTTCAGCCGTTCCGCCACCCAATCCGCCAGCTCGCTCTCGGTTCGTACGAGCGGGATTGCCGTTTCCCCAAGAACTGGCGCCATGTCACGCGCGAAGCGTAGGACGTGCGGGATGTCGAGCTGGAGACGTCGTACCAGAGCCTCGTCTTGGAACAATTCAAACGGATCTCCATCAAACGCCACCTGACCACGCTCCATCACGATGACGCGCTCCGCATAGGCGAGAACATCATCCATATCGTGCGAGACAAGAATCAACGTAAGGTTCAACTCTTCTCGCAAACGTTTGAACAAGGCGAGCATGTCCCGTCTCCCGATCGGGTCGAGACCCGCTGTCGGTTCATCGACAATGAGCACATCAGGCCGGCTCGCTAAAACACCCGCAATCGCGACACGGCGCATCTGTCCACCTGAGAGATCAAACGGCGAACGGTCCCATAACGTTTCATCCAAGCCAACAAGACGAAGGGCCTCGTGGGCTCGCTCTTTCGCTTCGGCATCTGTCGCGCCAAAGTTGCGCGGACCGAACATGACGTCGCGTTCGACCGTCTCTTCAAACAATTGGTGCTCTGGATATTGAAAGACGAGCCCAACGCGACGCCGAAGCGGTAAAAGATTCTGTTTCTTGTCACGACGCGTCCGAATCGGGGTGACAGTGATATCATCGACCACCACACGTCCGTCAGTCGGGCGCAATAAGCCGTTCATATGTTGAACGAGTGTCGATTTTCCCGAGCCAGTATGCCCAAGAAACGCAACAAGCGCTCCCGACGGAATGGTTACATTCACATCGCGCAGCGCGGTTCGTTCAAACGGAGTATTCATTTGGTATTGATATGTTACTTCTTCAATGCGTATCGGCATAGATGGTTCACCAACTCCGAATGTTGTAGCATCAGACGATCGAGTGGAATGCCACGTGCCTTCAGTTCGAGTTGCATCCGAACGATAAACGGGACATCTAGTTGAATGTCACGAAGCGTATCTGGATCTTGAAACACGTCTTCAGGTGTGCCGGTCATCGCAATCTTGCCTTTCGACAATGCAATGATACGGTCGGCAAACAACACTTCGTCGAGCTCGTGTGTAATGGCGACAACGGTCATCCCTTCCGAGACGAGCTGTCGTACCGTTTGTAATACCTCTTGTCGCCCAATCGGGTCGAGCATGGAGGTCGCTTCATCGAGCACGAGGACACGCGGGCGCATTGCGAGAGCCGCAGCTATCGCAACGCGCTGCTTTTGTCCACCGGATAACTGATGCGGTTCACGGTCCGCTAGTTCCGATAATCCAACGCGCGCTAGACTGTCATCAATTCGACGAACCATTTCTTGACGTGGAAGTCCCATGTTTTCGAGAGAAAATGCCACATCATCGCGCACGGTCGCCCCGACAAATTGATTGTCGGGATTTTGAAAGACGACCCCGATCCGCGTTCGAACGTCCCACACGTCTGCGGCGTTTGACGGATCGAGTGTCTCGACGCGAACTTCCCCCTGTTCAGGAATGAGAAGTCCGTTCCACAACTTCGTCAGTGTCGACTTGCCAGAACCATTATGGCCGACAATCGCAAGCCATTCCCCTTTATATACATCGAGCGATAGGCCGTTAAGCGCCGGCTCAGACTGTCCAGGGTAATGAAATACGACATCCCGTACCATAATTTGTGATTCCATGGGTCGACTCCTTTCTGATGTGGAAACAGGGCAATACGTCACCGCATGCCCTGTTGACTGCCTAATGAATTAGACGAGTTCGATGATTACAACTTCTGCACCATCACCGCGGCGTGGGCCGACTTTCATGATGCGCGTGTATCCACCTTGACGTTCAGCGTAGCGTGGTGCCACGTCTTCGAACAATTTTTGGATTGCGTCTTTTTCTCCAGCGTTCTCCTTGCGAACGAATGAAGCTACTTGACGACGGGCATGAAGATCGCCACGTTTCCCAAGAGTGATCAATTTTTCAACGACTGGGCGAAGTTCTTTCGCTTTTTGTTCAGTTGTTTGAATGCGCTCGTTGATGATTAGGTCAGTTGCAAGATCACGCAAAAGCGCCTTGCGTTGCGAGCTTGTACGGCCAAGTTTCGAATAAGCCATTACATTTCCCTCCTTCGGTTGAACTTAGTCTTCTTTACGCAAGCCCAAACCGAGTTCGTCCAACTTGTGTTGAACTTCTTCGAGTGATTTACGTCCGAGGTTACGAACTTTCATCATCTCTTCCTCTGATTTGTTTGCGAGTTCTTGAACAGTGTTGATGCCAGCGCGCTTCAAGCAGTTGTACGAACGAACTGAGAGATCGAGTTCTTCAATCGTCATTTCGAGTACTTTTTCTTTTTGGTCTTCTTCTTTCTCGACCATAATTTCTGCGTTGAGAGCTTCATCTGTCAAACCAACGAAGATGTTCAAGTGTTCAGTCAAAATTTTAGCCCCTAATGATACAGCTTCTTCCGGACGAATTGAACCATCTGTCCACACGTCTAACAAAAGCTTATCGAAGCTAGCGTCTTGACCGACACGTGTTTTATCTACTTCGTAGTTCACGCGTTGAATCGGTGTATAGATCGAATCGATTGGAATGACCCCAATCGGCATATCATCACGTTTGTTATCTTCTGCCTGGACGTAACCACGACCACGGCGAGCAGTCAAACGCATGCGAAGCGTCGCATTGTCAGCGAGAGTCGCGATGTGGAGCTCAGGATTCAAGATTTCAACGTCGCTATCATGGGTAATGTCTGCCGCAGTGACAGCACCGGCACTTGAAACGTTAATCTCAAGCGTTTTCTCTTCTTCCGAGTACACTTTGAGTGCCAACTTCTTGAGGTTGAGTACGATTTGAGTGACGTCTTCGACAACACCGTCAATCGTAGAGAACTCGTGAAGCACGCCATCGATTTGAACCGCTGTTACCGCTGCACCTGGGAGCGATGACAATAGAATTCGACGTAGTGAGTTACCGAGAGTAGTGCCATATCCACGTTCAAGCGGTTCTACTACGAATTTACCAAACGTAGCGTCCTCGCTGATTTCGACCGTTTCGATCTTTGGTTTTTCAATCTCGATCATCTGAACCCCTCCTTGAGTATATCCTGCCGTGCAGTTTGAGCTGCTAAAGTATAAGCTGTCGTGCTAGGTAAACCCCTCACACGCTCAAGCGATTATACGCGGCGACGTTTTGGAGGGCGGCAACCGTTGTGCGGAACTGGAGTTACGTCACGGATTGCAGTAACTTCGAGACCAGTAGCTTGGAGCGCACGGATAGCCGCTTCACGTCCAGCACCAGGACCTTTAACGTTAACTTCTACTGTACGCATACCGTTGTCCATTGCAACTTTCGCTGCAGTTTCAGCAGCCATTTGTGCTGCGAACGGAGTCGATTTACGTGATCCTTTAAATCCAAGGTTACCAGAAGTAGCCCATGAGATCGCGTTACCTTGCGTATCAGTGATTGTGATGATTGTGTTGTTGAATGTAGAACGGATGTGTACCACACCGACTTCAACATGTTTTTTAACTTTACGTTTAGAACGTACGTTTTGCTTACGTTTCGCCATTGTTCAATTCCCTCCTTTACTTCTTCTTGTTCGCTACTGTACGGCGTGGGCCTTTACGAGTACGCGAGTTGTTCTTCGTGTTTTGACCGCGAACAGGGAGACTACGGCGATGACGGATACCGCGGTATGCGCCGATCTCGATCAAACGTTTGATGTTAAGTGAAACTTCACGACGAAGGTCACCTTCAACTTTGATTCCGTCAATTGCTTCACGGATACGGTTGAGTTCATCTTCAGTAAGGTCGCGTGTGCGTGTCTCTTCAGATACGTTAGCAGCCTTCAAAATTTCTTGTGCTTTTGTTTTACCAATACCATAGATGTATGTGAGCGAAATAACGATACGTTTTTCGCGTGGAATATCTACACCAGCAATACGTGCCATGTGTGCACCTCCTCTGAAATTAACCTTGTTTTTGTTTGTGTTTCGGGTTTTCGCAAATTACCATTACTTTACCCTTACGGCGAATAACTTTACATTTTTCGCAAATCGGTTTTACCGACGGTCTTACTTTCATGAGTATACCCTCCTCCTGGAAAAATCGGAGTTACTTATAACGGTACGTAATCCGCCCGCGAGTCAAGTCGTATGGAGACAACTCAACAGTTACGCGGTCACCTGGAAGGATCCGAATGTAGTGCATCCGAATTTTCCCTGAGACGTGCGCGAGCACCGTGTGGCCGTTTTCTAACTCCACTTTAAACATTGCGTTCGGAAGTGGTTCGACAACAGTGCCTTCCACTTCAATGACATCTTGTTTCGCCATCATTTATTCCCCTTTCTATATGAAAATCTTTAGGAGCACAGACGATCTATTGCCATCTACTGTGAGAGAAGGATCCAGAACGGATCAGTATGAAACAATAGAGCCTCATTCACCGGAATCGAGTTTCGTTAAAATCTCGTATCCATCGTCTGTGATGGCGATGGTGTGCTCAAAGTGGGCGCACATGCTACCGTCCACGGTGACAACTGTCCAGTTATCAGCCAGTGTTCGAACATAGCGTTGACCAGCATTAACCATTGGTTCAATGGCTAACGTCATCCCAGTCTTCAGGCGCGGCCCTTTCCCCGGTGGACCATAGTGTGGAATTTGCGGTTCTTCATGCAAATTTTGTCCAACACCATGACCGACGTATTCGCGGACGACAGAAAAGTCATTTGATTCAACATATGCTTGAATCGCATGCGAAATATCTGTCAATCGCCCTCCAGCCTTGGCGTGCTCCAATCCTTTATACAGACTTTCTTCGGTTACGTCAAGTAGCCGCTGTGTCTCTTCTGAGATTGTTCCCACTGGATAAGTCCAAGCGGAATCTCCATGGTATCCATTATAGTAGGCACCGATGTCGATTGAGATAATATCTCCATCCTTCAATACCCGTTTTCCTGGAATGCCATGAACAAGCTCTTCGTTCACCGAAGCGCAAACACTACCGGTAAAACCGTTATAGCCTTTGAACGATGGCGTCGCACCTTGGCTGCGAATGTAATCTTCCGCAATCCGGTCGAGCTCAAGCGTCGTGATTCCTGGTTTAATGTGCTGTTTGAGCACCTGGTGCGTTCGAGCAACAATTTGCCCAGCCTCACGCATAATCGCAATTTCACGAGGCGTCTTCGTGATGATCATTCAGTATCACCGAGTAATGCTTTGACATCGGCATATACGACATCGATTGGACGATCTCCATCCAATGTACGAAGATACCCTTTTTCAGCGTAAAAGTCAATGAGTGGTTTCGATTGCTCGATGTTGACGTCAAGGCGACGGCGAACCGTTTCCTCTTTATCGTCTTCACGTTGCATGAGTGCCGACCCATCCACATCACAGATGCCTTCCACTTTTGGTGGGTTGAAGATCACGTGATATGTCGCACCACACGTTGGGCAGATCCAACGACCTGTCAAGCGTGGAACGAGAATTTCCGCATCCACATCGATGTTGACGACGTGGTCAATCTGTTTCCCCAAATCTTTAAGCAAACTTTCGAGTGCCTCTGCTTGAGCAACAGTACGCGGGAATCCATCGAGTAAGAAACCTTTTTCTGTGTCATCTTGGCTAAGGCGTTCACGTACGATTCCGATTGTTACCTCGTCCGGTACGAGTTCACCTTTATCCATGAATGACTTGGCTTCTTTACCGAGTGGCGTTCCGCCTTTGATTGCCGCACGAAACATGTCGCCTGTCGAAATGTGAGGGATTTGGTACTCTTCTACGATTTTAGCCGCTTGAGTCCCTTTCCCAGCACCCGGTAAGCCCATGAGTACTAGATTCATCTCGGTTAGCCTCCAGTTTTGATTTTCACGAAGGGCTTGTAAACACGACAGGAAGGAAGGGTCAACCCTTCCTTCCGCTTTAACGGATAAAGCCTTTATAGTGTCGTTTTACAAGTTGACTTTCGATTTGTTTCATCGTTTCGAGGGCTACCCCGATGACGATCAACAAGCTCGTTCCTCCGATTTGAACGGAAGTTGGAAGACCGGCAAGCTTAATGAAGATTGTCGGCATGATCGCCACGAGCGATAAGAAGATCGCTCCGAAGAAAGTCAATCGATACAGCAACTTCGTGATGTACTGTTCTGTTTGCGCCCCAGGACGAATCCCAGGAATATAACCACCTTGCTTCTGCAGGTTTTCTGCCATTTGTTCAGGGTTGACCTGAATAAATGTATAGAAGTAGGCAAACGCAATGATTAACGCAACGTAAATCGACATTCCGATTGGCGCCGTCGTGTCAAAGTACGTTTGTAATTTTTGCGTTGTCTCCGGCGAAGCAATGAAGCTTGCAACAGTTGGTGGTGTTACCATGAAGGAAATCGCGAAGATAACCGGGATAACACCTGCTGCGTTTAGTTTGATTGGCAAGTGCGTCGACTGACCGCCCACTGGGGTACGGTTCGCCGTGCGTTTTGCATATTGGATTGGAATTTTGCGCGCCGCTTGTTGAACATAAATGATCCCAACCGTCACAGCCAAAATAACAAGTGCCAATACAACCAAGTAAACGATATTAATGAACAATGCATCTCCAGCGTTTTGGAGTTTTGTTTCATAAATCTGCGTGAAGATTCTTGGGAACCCGGCGACGATACCGGCGAAGATGATGATGGAAATACCATTCCCAACACCTTTCTCCGTTGTCATTTCACCAAGGAACATCAAGAACGCTGTACCCGCAGTGAGTACAATCGCGATCACAAAGTAAGTTGCCGTTCCCCACGTCTCATTGACGAGACCTGGGTAGAGGCGGTTAAATCCAAACGACAATGAAGTCGCTTGGACAAAGCCTAAGATGATCGTCCCATAGCGCGTGACCGTCGCTAACTTTTTACGGCCCGCCTCTCCTTGTTTAGCCCATTCGGCAAACTTTGGAACGACGTCCATTTGTAAAAGTTGCACAACGATCGATGCCGTAATGTACGGCATGATCCCCATTGCGAACAAGGAGAAGTTCTGTAAAGCATTTCCTCCAAACAAGTTCAAGAAGTCAAGAAGACCTCCTGAGTCAAAACGCAACACATCCGTATTCACCATCGGCACCGGGATATGAGCCCCGATGCGGAAAATGATGATGATTGCGAGTGTGAAGAGAATACGCTGTCGAATATCTTTCACGCGCCACATATTGGAGATCGTCTGAAACATCAGATCACCTCAACTGTACCGCCAGCTGCTTCGATTGCTTCTTTCGCTGCACCCGAGAACTTGTTGGCTTTTACAGTCAATTTAGTTTCAAGCTTGCCGTTAGCAAGGACCTTGATTCCGTCTTTAGCAGAGCTGACAACACCAGTCTCGATTAAGAGTTCTGGAGTAACTTCAGTACCTGCTTCGAAACGGTTAAGCGTGTCTAGGGAAACAACCGCGTACTCTTTACGAGTTGGGTTGTTGAAACCGCGTTTTGGAAGACGACGGTAAAGTGGGTTTTGTCCACCTTCAAATCCTGGACGAACGCCACCGCCCGAACGAGCTTTTTGACCTTTGTGTCCACGACCAGAAGTTTTACCGTTACCAGTCGCCATACCGCGACCGACACGGTTACGTTCGTGACGTGAACCTGGAGTTGGCTTCAATTCATGGAGTTTCATAGTGGCACCTCCTTATTTATTAAAATCTTTATTATTCGTTGATTTCTTTTACAGTCACAAGGTGCGACACTTTGTTGATCATACCGCGCATCGCGACGTTGTCTGGGACAACGACCGTTTGATGCATTTTGCGAAGACCGAGTGTACGTACAGTAACACGCTGACCTTCCGGACGACCAATTGTGCTGCGTGTGAGGGTGATTGCGAGTTTCGCCATGTCTAGTTCCCTCCCTTAGTTAAGAAGTTCTTCTACGCTTTTACCACGTAGTTTAGCAACTTCCTCTGCTTTTTTGAGCTCAGTCAAGCCCTGTACCGTCGCACGGACGATGTTGATCGGTGTGTTTGAACCTAACGATTTCGAAAGGATGTCACCTACACCTGCAAGTTCGAGCACCGCACGAACTGGACCACCAGCGATAACCCCAGTACCTTCAGAAGCTGGTTTCATGAATACACGACCTGCTCCGAATACTCCTGTGATTTCGTGTGGAATTGTTGTACCAACCATAGGTACTTGTACCATGTTTTTCTTAGCGGCTTCAATAGCCTTGCGAATCGCTTCTGGCACCTCTTGTGCCTTACCTGTACCGAAACCGACGTGACCATTTTTGTCACCTACGACTACGAGAGCAGCAAAACGGAAGCGGCGGCCACCTTTTACGACTTTCGCGACGCGGTTTACGGTAACAACGCGTTCTTCAAGTTGTTCCATGTTAACGTCTAACTGGCGCATCGAGTGTCCCCTCCTTTTTATTAGAATTTAAGACCTGCTTCACGAGCTGCTTCTGCAACAGCTTTGACGCGGCCATGATAGAGGTATCCACCACGGTCGAACACAACTGTGTCGATACCTTTCTCGAGTGCACGTTCTGCAGCAAGTTTACCAACAGCTTTCGCTGCTTCAACGTTACCGCCATTTGTAAGATCGAGAGCTTTATCTTTCGAAGATGCAGACACAAGCGTTGTTTGTGCCGCGTCATCGATAAGTTGAACGTAAATGTGCTTGCTCGAACGGAATACGTTCAAACGTGGACGAGCTGCTGTCCCCGTGATCGTACGACGTACGCGAGCATGACGTTTTTTACGAACTGCATTTTTATCTGCCTTTGTGATCATTTATGCCACTCCTTTCCGTTCATTTCGTGACGAATTACTTACCAGTCTTACCTTCTTTACGGCGAATACGTTCATCAGAGTAACGAACACCTTTACCTTTATAAGGTTCTGGAGCACGGTACGAGCGGATTTGAGCAGCAACGTGACCGACGCGCTCTTTGTTAATCCCTTTTACGATGATTTGCGTGTTTGAAGGAACTTCGATTTCGATACCTTCCTCAGCAACGTACTCGATTGGGTGCGAGTAGCCGAGGTTGAGGACGAGTTTGTTACCTTGCTTCGTAGCACGGTAACCAACCCCCGAGATCTCAAGTGTTTTTTGGAATCCGTTCGACACACCTTGTACCATGTTGGCAATAAGGGCACGTGTCGTACCGTGAATTGTGCGGCTTTCTTTCGATTCGTCTGGACGAACAACCGTCAATTCGTTCTCTTCAACTTTGATTTCCAATGCCGGGTTAGCTGAAAGCGAAAGTTCACCTTTAGCACCTTTTACTGTGACCGTGTTGTCATTAGCAACTGTTACAGTAACGCCAGCAGGAATCGTAACTGGTTTTTTACCAATACGTGACATTGATTACACCTCCGTTCTTGTTAGAAAAGTGACTTACCAGATGTAGGCGATCACTTCGCCGCCGACTTGTTGTTGGCGAGCTTCTTTATCAGTCATAAGACCTTTAGATGTCGAAAGAACTGCGATCCCGAGTCCTCCGAGTACTTTAGGTACTTCATCAGCTTTTGCGTATACGCGAAGACCTGGTTTCGAAATACGTTTGAGACCAGTGATTACACGTTCGTTGCTTGCTCCATATTTAAGGAAAAGACGAAGTGTACCTTGTTTAGCGTCCTCGATATATTCAACATCGCGAATGAAACCTTCACGCTTAAGGATTTCAGCGATCTCACGTTTAATGTTCGAAGCTGGAAGCTCCATTTTTTCATGGCGAACCATGTTAGCGTTACGGATACGTGTAAGCATATCTGCAATAGGGTCTGTCATTACCATGCGATGTACCTCCTTTCACACTGTTAGTGGATTACCAGCTTGCTTTTTTAACACCAGGGATTTGACCTTTGTATGCAAGATCACGGAACTTGATACGGCTGATCCCGAATTTACCCATGTAACCATGCGGACGACCTGTGATGCTGCAACGGTTGTGCAAGCGTACAGGTGACGAGTTACGTGGCAATTTGCTGAGTCCGATATAATCGCCTTCAGCTTTCAACTTCGCACGCTTTTCAGCGTACTGGGCAACGAGTTTCTCGCGTTTAAGTTCGCGATTCACCATTGACTTTTTAGCCATGTTGTCGACCTCCCTCTAGATTATTTTTGGAATGGCATACCGAGAAGTGTGAGCAATTCACGTGCTTCTTCGTCTGTGTTTGCTGTTGTAACAACAACGATGTCCATACCGCGTACTTTAGATACTTTATCGTAATCGATCTCAGGGAAAATAAGTTGCTCTTTCACGCCAAGCGTGTAGTTACCGCGTCCGTCGAATGCTTTCTTCGATACACCGCGGAAGTCACGTACACGTGGAAGTGAAACAGTTACCAATTTGTCGAGGAAATCGTACATGCGCTCGCCACGAAGTGTAACCTTCGCACCGATTGGCATACCTTCACGAAGTTTGAAACCAGCGATTGATTTCTTCGCTTTCGTTACGAGTGGTTTTTGACCTGAAAGAATTGTTAATTCTTCAACTGCCATGTCAAGTGCTTTCGAGTTCGATACAGCGTCACCTACACCCATGTTGATGACAATCTTTTCGATTTTCGGTACTTGCATGACCGAGTCATAGTTGAATTTATCCATCATCGCTTTCACGATGTCGCTTTTATACTTCTCTTGCAAACGGTTCATAGTCGAATGGACCTCCTTTCGTCACGTTCTTCTTATTTATCGAGTGATTCGCCCGATTTCGCGACACGAACTTTTTTACCATCGACTACTTTGAAACCAACACGAGTTGGTTTGCCAGTTTTAGGGTCGAGTGGCATTACGTTCGAGACGTGAATTGGTGCTTCGATCTCAAGGATCCCGCCTTGTGGATTCGCTTGTGAAGGTTTCGCGTGTTTTTTCATCACGTTTACGCCTTCAACCACTACGCGGTTTTTGCTTGGCATAGCTTTGAGGATAACCCCTTGCTTGCCTTTATCTTTACCAGACATTACCTGGACTGTATCGCCTTTTTTAACATGCATCGTTTGCGCACCTCCTTATAGGATTGAAATTGGAAATTAAAGTACTTCCGGTGCCAACGAAACGATCTTCATGAATTCTTTTTCACGAAGTTCACGTGCAACTGGCCCGAAGATCCGTGTGCCGCGTGGGCTCTTGTCATCTTTGATAATGACTGCTGCGTTCTCATCGAAACGGATGTACGAACCATCTTTACGACGAGCGCCGCGTTTTGTACGAACGACAACTGCTCTGACAACGTCACCTTTTTTAACAACGCCACCTGGTGTTGCTTGTTTTACCGTTGCGACGATGATGTCACCGATGTTTGCAGTCTTACGACCAGAACCACCGAGAACTTTAATTGTCAACAGTTCACGCGCGCCAGAGTTGTCTGCTACTTTCAAGCGAGATTCTTGTTGAATCATGCGAGTGTACCTCCCTCCGGATGTTTAATAAATCCGAACTGTTATTAGATGATTACTGATTCTTCTACTACTGTTACAAGACGGAAACGTTTGTCTTTAGAAAGAGGACGTGTTTCCGCGATGCGAACGATATCGCCCACTTTAGCGACGTTGTTCTCATCGTGTGCTTTGTATTTCTTCGTGTAGTTTACACGTTTGCCATAAAGTTTATGACGAACCTTTGTTTCTACTGCGACGACGATCGTTTTGTCCATTTTGTCAGACACGACGCGACCAGTGAACACTTTACGGTTGTTGCGTTCCATGAGTGTTACCTCCTCTCAAGAATCCGATGTAATTAGCCGTTGTTGATGCCGAGTTCGCGTTCACGAAGAATCGTTTTAGCACGCGCAATCGACTTGCGTACTTCACGGATACGAGCAGGATTCTCAAGCTGACCTGTAGCAAGTTGGAAGCGAAGGTTAAAGAGTTCTTCTTTCCACTCGCCCACTTTACCGTTGAGCTCTTCAGTTGTTGATTGACGGAGATCAGTTGCTTTCATTCGTATCACCACCATTTTCTTCACGTTTCACGAACTTACATTTTACTGGAAGTTTGTGCGATGCAAGACGAAGTGCCTCACGTGCCACTTCCTCAGATACACCTGCGATTTCGAACATTACTTTGCCAGGCTTAACTACAGCTACCCAGCCTTCTGGAGCACCTTTACCCGAACCCATTCGGACTTCGAGAGGCTTTTTAGTGTACGGCTTGTGTGGGAAGATCTTGATCCACACTTTACCACCACGTTTCATATAACGTGTCATTGCAATACGTGCTGATTCGATTTGACGGTTTGTAATCCAGCTCGCTTCGAGAGCTTGGAGACCGAACTCACCGAAGTGTACAGTTGTGCCGCGTTTAGCGTTCCCGCGCATTTTGCCACGGTGTACACGACGATATTTCACGCGTTTAGGTAACAACATAGTGTGTTGCCTCCTTCCTGAAAGAGTGTTTATTATTCAGCGTTTTTCGCTGTGTTGTTTTTTGTTGGAAGAACTTCACCGTGGTATAACCAAACTTTTACGCCGATTTTACCGTAAGTTGTGTCAGCTTCAGCTGTTCCGTAGTCGATGTCGGCACGGAGTGTGTGAAGTGGAACTGTTCCTTCCGAGTACTTCTCTGAACGAGCGATATCAGCGCCACCAAGACGACCAGAAACTTCTGTTTTGATCCCTTTGATGCCAGTACGCATCGAACGTTGAATAGATTGTTTCATTGCACGACGGAATGATACGCGACCTTCCAATTGACGAGCAATGTTTTCTGCTACAAGCTTCGCAACAGCGTCAGCGTTTTTCACTTCAACAACGTTGATGTGAACGCGTTTTCCGTCAGCGATTTTTGTAATGTGTTTACGGAGTGATTCGATTTCAGAACCACCTTTACCGATTACCATACCTGGCTTCGCAGTGTGAAGCGAAATGTTCACGCGGTTTGCAGCGCGTTCGATTTCAACTTTAGAAACACTAGCATCCTTCATTTTGTTTTCGATGTATTCACGAATAACGAAGTCTTCATGAAGGAGATCAGCGTAGTCTTTCTCAGCGTACCAACGCGAATCCCAGTCTTTGATAACACCAACGCGAAGACCGTGCGGATTTACCTTTTGACCCACTACATATCCCTCCTTATTTCTCAGTTACCACGATGTGGATGTGGCTTGTGCGTTTGTTAATACGGCTTGCGCGACCCATCGCACGTGGGCGGAAGCGTTTGAGTGTTGGACCTTCGTTTACGTAAGCTTCTGTTACAACGAGGTTCTCAATGTTCATATCGTAGTTGTGCTCTGCGTTAGCAATCGCTGATTTTAATACTTTTTCAACGACTGGCGATGCTGCCTTGTTCGTGTGAGCAAGGACAGAGAGCGCTTCGCCGACTTGTTTCCCGCGAATTAAGTCTACAACGAGACGTGCTTTGCGAGGAGCAAGACGGACCATATTAGCTGATGCTTTAGCTTGCATGGATTTGACCTCCCCTCAAATTACCGTTTCGTTTTCTTGTCTGATCCGTGACCTTTGTACGTGCGTGTTGGAGCGAATTCACCAAGTTTGTGACCAACCATGTCTTCTGTCACGAATACTGGTACGTGTTTACGACCATCGTGCACACCGAACGTGTGACCCATGAATTCTGGGAAGATCGTCGAGCGACGTGACCAAGTTTTGATGACTTGCTTCTCACCAGATTCGTTGAGTTTGTCAACTTTAGCGAGTAAGTGGTGATCTGCGAATGGACCTTTTTTCAAGCTGCGACCCATGTTAGAACCTCCCTTTGGAATGATTCGGGAACGGCCCTTTCGAACCGCCCGAGAATCATGTAGTAATTATTTCTTACGGCGACGAAGGATGTACATGTCGCTCGATTTGTTTTTCTT
Organism: Exiguobacterium sp. AT1b; assembly: GCF_000023045.1. Classification (GTDB taxonomy): domain Bacteria; phylum Bacillota; class Bacilli; order Exiguobacteriales; family Exiguobacteriaceae; genus Exiguobacterium. The sequence continues at coordinate 1,573,214 of NC_012673.1, forward strand.
ACGAGTCTTAAGACCAAGAGCTGGTTTACCCCAAGGAGTAAGTGGGCCCGAACGACCGATTGGCGCACGACCTTCACCACCACCGTGTGGGTGATCAACCGGGTTCATTACAGAACCACGTACTGTTGGGCGTTTGCCTAACCAACGTGAACGTCCTGCTTTACCGATGTTTACGAGTTCGTGTTCTTCGTTACCAACTGAACCGATTGTCGCGCGGCAAGTGCCGAGGAACAAGCGTGATTCACCTGATTGAAGACGAACGATGACGTACTTGCCGTCACGTCCTTGGATTTGTGCCGATGCACCAGCCGCACGAACTAGCTGACCGCCTTTACCAGGCTTAAGCTCGATGTTGTGGATTGTTGTACCGACAGGGATGTTTACGAGTGGAAGAGCGTTCCCCACTTTGATATCCGCTTCAGGACCAGACATGATTTCCATGCCTACTTTGATGCCCTTAGGAGCGAGGATGTAACGTTTCTCACCATCTACATAGTTGATGAGTGCGATGTTTGCTGAACGGTTTGGATCGTATTCGATCGTTGCTACGCGTCCTGCAACGCCATCTTTGTTACGTTTGAAATCGATGATACGGTATTTACGCTTGTGACCGCCACCTTGGTGACGAACAGTCAAGCGACCTTGGTTGTTACGTCCGCCTTTTTTCGAAAGCTTTTCAGTTAACGATTTTTCAGGGCGATTCGTTGTGATCTCTGCAAAGTCGAGAGATGTCATGTTACGACGACCGTTAGTGGTCGGCTTAAACTTTTTGATTGCCATCGAGGATTCCCTCCTTTTCTTCTAAGGTAGTTAATTAACCGAGGAAGTCGATTGTGTTGCCTTCAGCAAGGGTTACGATCGCTTTTTTACGACGAGCTGTGTAACCAGAGTGACGACCGACACGTTTCGCTTTCGGTTTGTAGTTCATTGTGTTTACCGAAGCAACTTTCACGTTGAAGATTGTTTCGATAGCGTGTTTCACTTGCGATTTAGTCGCTTTTACGTCGATTTCGAAAACGTATTTGTTAGCTTCCATGAGGCTAACTGAACGCTCAGTGATGATCGGACGTTTGATGATATCGTATGCTTGAGCCATTATGCAAGCACCTCCTCTACCTTCGCAACCGCATCTTTAGTGAAGATGACTTTGTCGTTAGCAACGAGGTCAAGAACGTTTACGCCTGCTGCGTCGATCACAGTCACTCCTGGGATGTTACGAGCTGCGAGAGCGATAGTCTCATTGTAGTCCGCTGTGACTACAAGAGCCTTACGTTCTACTGATAAGCTGTTGAGTACAGCAGCCATATCTTTTGTTTTTGGTGCATCGAAAGCAAGGCCTTCGAGGACGATGATTTCGTTGTTTTGTACTTTCGACGAAAGAGCCGAGAGAAGTGCTAAACGACGAACCTTCTTAGGAAGTTTGTAAGAGTATGAACGTGGTGTTGGACCGAAGACTGTACCACCACCAACCCATTGTGGTGAGCGGATAGAACCTTGGCGCGCACGACCAGTTCCCTTTTGTTTCCATGGTTTACGGCCGCCACCGCGTACTTCCGAGCGACCTTTCGTATCGTGAGTACCTTGACGGCGTGATGCTTGTTGCATGACGATTGCGTCGTAAAGTACTGATTCGTTTGGCTCGATTCCGAAGATGGCTTCTGCCAATTCGATTTCGCCAACTTGTGAACCTGTTTGGTTAAGCAAAGCTACTTTAGGCATTCGTAATTCCTCCTTTCCGTGCAGTTAATTAGTTACCTTTGACCGCTGATTTGATGATGACGTTCGATTTACGAGCGCCTGGGATAGCACCTTTCACGAGGAGAAGGCCACGTTCCACATCAACTTTAACGACTTCAAGGTTTTGAATTGTTTTACGCTCTCCACCCATTTGACCAGGAAGAAGTTTCCCTTTAAATACGCGGTTAGGAGCGACAGGACCCATCGAACCAGGACGACGGTGGTAGCGCGAACCGTGAGCCATTGGTCCACGTGATTGTCCGTGACGCTTGATCGCACCTTGGAATCCTTTACCTTTCGATGTACCTGTTACGTCTACTAATTCACCTGCAGCGAAAATGTCTGCCTTAATCTCTTGACCGATTTCGTATCCTTCTACTGAAGTACGAACTTCTTTGATGAAGCGCTTAGGTGTCGCGTTTGCTTTCGCAGCGTGACCTTTTGATGGTTTGTTTTGACGTGATTCTTTGATGTCTCCGAAACCAAGTTGAACTGCTTCGTAACCGTCTGTGTCAACTGTTTTAAGTTGAAGAACGACGTTACCTTCTACAGCAACTACTGTTACTGGTACAACTTCGCCTGCTTCGTTGAAGATTTGAGTCATACCAAGTTTTGTTCCTAAGATTCCTTTAGCCATGAGATACACCTCCTGTTAATAATTATTGTCTCTTCTGGCTAGTATCTACTATATGAAGAATTAAAGTTTGATTTCGATGTCTACACCTGATGGTAACTCGAGACGCATAAGCGCATCGACTGTTTTCGGTGTTGGATTTACGATGTCGATCAAGCGTTTGTGTGTACGCATTTCGAACTGCTCACGAGCATCTTTGTACTTGTGAACCGCACGAAGGATCGTGTAAATCGATTTTTCAGTTGGGAGCGGGATTGGACCCGATACCTTTGCACCTGAACGCTTCGCAGTGTCAACGATCTTCTCAGCTGATTGATCGAGAACGCGATGGTCATATGCTTTTAAACGAATACGAATTTTTTCATTTGCCATGTTTGTTTCCCTCCTTTGTCGCCTATTTTAAAAATAGACAATTCTCCGCGGAAATTTCCACACCGGCCATGGCAATGCTGCCTGGCGTGTCATAACCTCCCGCTTCAACGCAGCGTGCTTGTGTCAGCAGAGGCATCCGATCATTGCAAATCAACGATTGGACCCGTTTTCTGCTGTAAAGTCTCTCACCACTCGCACAAACACTTAATCATTATATCTAATCTGGTCATGGAATGCAAGATTAGATTTTTGAAGTTGCTGGTTGTCTGATGAGTTGCTCAACGTTCCCTAATGTAACAAGATTCGCGAGCTTTTGCAAGTAAAAATTCATTCTTTTATTGAACTATTTTTCAAACGAACTCCCATGTCAACTCGACCTAGCGTTTCATCACCTCTCCAAAACGCTCTGTAACCTCTTCTATGACCGATTGTGGGGCTCGTTTCAAACAGTCTTGAACAATTCCTTCATTAATACTATGCGTCTTGAAATAGCGGACCAATGACGCTAGTTTATCCTCTCGTCCGATGACCGTGTAAAGGACGACCCATTCCTCTAGGTGCATCCATTGTCCATCCGGTTCAATGAAAGGATGTGTATAGATTCCGTCGGTACACTTCATCCGGAAACTAGACATGACGTCCACATCTGTCCCCTCGAATACATACTCTCCAAAGTAGGTCGTTACGTATGCGTCGTGAGGGTCTGACGATTTCTTCTCCCCGGCGCGACTGAGTACGCGATCGATTTTTTCAAACTGGTCCGGTTCAACAAAAACATCGATGTCATTCGTTACCTCGACGATGCCATGATGCTTTAACAGCTCAGAACCGCCAATGCGATACGCAATCCCATTCAAGCGGCAAATGGTCTCTAGTTGCTTCAACATGACGCCACTCCTTTCTCGTATGCCTCATCTTAACATGTTGTGATGAAAACACAAAAAAGCAGCCCGCATATTGCGGACTGCTTCATGTTGTTCAGTTGAACCAATCGATTACTCGATGATTTCTGTTACTGAACCAGCACCTACAGTACGGCCACCCTCACGGATAGAGAAACGTGTACCGTCTTCGATCGCGATTGTAGAAATCAATTCGATCGTCAACTCGATGTTGTCTCCTGGCATTACCATTTCAGTACCTTCTGGAAGGTGAACGATACCTGTTACGTCAGTTGTACGGAAGTAGAACTGCGGGCGGTAGTTCGCGAAGAATGGCGTGTGACGGCCACCCTCTTCTTTAGAAAGAACGTAGATTGATGCTTTGAATTTAGAGTGTGGTGTGATTGAACCTGGCTTAGCAAGTACTTGTCCACGCTCGATGTCGTCACGTGATACACCACGGAGAAGTGCACCGATGTTGTCGCCAGCTTCAGCATAGTCAAGAAGCTTACGGAACATCTCTACACCAGTACATACAGTTTTCTTCGTTTCTTCTGTAAGACCAACGATTTCGATCTCGTCGTTGACGCGGAGAACACCACGCTCAACACGACCAGTCGCTACAGTACCACGACCAGTGATTGAGAATACGTCCTCAACAGGCATCATGAAGTCTTTTTCAGTGTCACGAACTGGTTCTGGGATGTACTCATCAACAGCGTTCATGAGTTCCATAACTTTTTCTTCCCACTGAGCTTCACCGTTAAGTGCGCCAAGTGCAGAACCTTTGATTACAGGGAGGTCGTCGCCTGGGAAGTCGTATTCAGAAAGAAGTTCACGGATTTCCATTTCAACGAGTTCGAGAAGCTCTTCGTCGTCTACCATGTCAACTTTGTTCATGAATACTACGATGTAAGGAACACCTACTTGACGTGAAAGAAGGATGTGCTCACGTGTTTGTGGCATTGGGCCATCTGTTGCAGATACAACGAGGATCGCGCCATCCATTTGTGCAGCACCAGTGATCATGTTTTTAACATAGTCAGCGTGTCCTGGGCAGTCAACGTGTGCGTAGTGACGCTTGTCAGTTTCGTACTCGATGTGAGCTGTTGCGATTGTGATACCGCGCTCGCGCTCTTCTGGAGCACCATCGATTTGGTCGAACTTAGTAGCTGCTTTACCTTGTGCTTTTGAAAGTACAGCAGAGATTGCTGCAGTCAAAGTTGTTTTACCGTGGTCGACGTGGCCGATTGTACCAACGTTAACGTGCGGTTTAGAACGGTCGAATTTTTCTTTACCCATTCTAGATTCCTCCTCTATTAAACGATTAGTTTTATTTAACTAGGAAGACGTAGGCTACTTTTAACATACGTCCTCCTTAGCTTACAACAATCAATCTAGCGATACAACCGTTATTAGCCGTTCGCTTTTTTGACGATTTCTTCAGCGATTGATTTCGGTACTTCTTCGTAGTGATCGAAGTGCATCGAGTACGTTCCACGTCCTTGTGTACGTGAACGAAGTGATGTTGCGTAACCGAACATTTCTGAAAGTGGAATCATCGCTTTAACGACTTGTGCGTTACCGCGAGCTTCCATACCTTCTACGCGTCCACGGCGTGACGTAACGTCACCCATGATGTCACCCATGTATTCTTCTGGGATAACAACTTCAACACGCATCATTGGCTCAAGGATGACAGCTTTCGCTTGGTCCTTAAGTTGTTTAACCGCCATCGAAGCAGCAACTTTAAACGCCATCTCGTTCGAGTCGACATCGTGGTACGAACCGAATACGAGACGAGCTTTAACGTCTACTACTGGGTAACCAGCGAGGATACCGTTTTCGAGAGCTTCTTCAATCCCGTTTTGAACAGCAGGGACGTATTCACGTGGTACAACACCACCGACGATCTTGTTCTCGAACTCGAATCCAGCGCCTTCTTCGTTCGGCTCGAATTCTACGACAACGTGACCGTACTGACCGCGTCCACCAGACTGACGAACGAATTTCGAATCGATCTTCGCAGCGCCACGGATTGTTTCACGGTAAGCAACTTGTGGTGCACCAACGTTAGCTTCTACTTTGAATTCGCGACGCATACGGTCAACGAGGATATCAAGGTGAAGCTCACCCATACCAGAGATGATCGTTTGACCAGTCTCAGGGTTTGTTTCAGTGCGGAATGTTGGATCTTCTTCTGCGAGTTTCGCAAGAGCTTGACCCATCTTATCTTGGTCTGCTTTCGATTTAGGCTCGATTGCAACCGAGATAACTGGTTCTGGGAACGTCATTGACTCGAGAACGATGTTATCTTTCTCAGAGCAAAGCGTGTCACCAGTAGTCGTGTCTTTGAAGCCAACAGCAGCGGCGATGTCACCAGCGAATACCATTGGAATCTCTTCACGGCTGTTTGCGTGCATTTGAAGGATACGACCGAGACGCTCACGCTTCCCTTTAGTCGAGTTCTTCACGTATGATCCCGCTTCAGCTGTACCAGAGTACACGCGGAAGAACGTCAATTTACCGACGTAAGGGTCAGTCATAACTTTGAACGCAAGTGCTGAGAATGGAGCTTCGTCAGAAGGCTCACGTGTGATTTCTTCCTCTGTATCGAGGTTGATCCCTTTGATTGACTCTACATCAACTGGTGATGGGAGGTAATCAACAACGGCGTTAAGCATGAGCTGAACACCTTTGTTCTTGAAGGCAGAACCAACGAGTACAGGGTAGAATTCAACGCTAAGTGTCGCTTGACGGATTGCAGCTTTCAATTCATCGATTGAAATCTCTTCACCTTCAAGGTACTTCATCATCAACTCTTCGTTGAAGTCAGCAACACCTTCGATCAATTGACCGCGAAGTTCTTCAGCTTGGTCAGCCATGTCAGCTGGGAAGCCATCTGTTACTTCGATGTCAGTACCGAGGTCGTTGTTGTACATGTAAGTCTTCATTTCAACGAGATCGATGATCCCTTTGAAATCGTCCTCTGCTCCGATTGGGAGTTGGATCGCGTAAGCGTTCGCTTGAAGACGATCGTGGAGCGTCTTCACAGAGTACAAGAAGTCTGCGCCGATTTTATCCATCTTGTTGACGAATACGACACGTGGTACACCATATGTCGTCGCTTGACGCCATACAGTTTCTGTTTGTGGTTCTACACCTGACTGAGCGTCAAGTACAGCAACCGCACCATCAAGTACACGGAGTGAACGTTCAACTTCTACAGTGAAGTCTACGTGTCCAGGTGTATCGATGATGTTTACACGGTGGCCATTCCACTGTGCTGTTGTCGCAGCCGAAGTGATCGTGATTCCACGCTCTTGCTCCTGCTCCATCCAGTCCATTTGTGAAGCACCTTCGTGCGTTTCACCAATTTTATGGATACGACCTGTGTAATAAAGAATACGTTCAGTTGTTGTCGTTTTACCGGCATCGATGTGAGCCATGATCCCGATGTTACGAGTATTCTTTAGGGAGAATTCTCTTGCCATACTGGGTATTCTCCTTCCGCATGTTTGATTTTCGTGTGCGCGCACACGATATGATTATACCCGAAAGCCACTCCGTTAAGCCATGCTTGGCGGAGTGGACTTTACGATTAAATTACCAACGATAGTGAGCAAACGCTTTGTTAGCTTCTGCCATTTTATGCATGTCTTCGCGTTTCTTAACAGATGCACCAGTGTTGTTGGCTGCATCCATGATTTCGTTCGCGATACGTTGCTCCATCGTTTTTTCGTTGCGGAGACGAGCGTAGTTCACGAGGTAACGAAGACCAAGTGTTGTACGGCGCTCTGGACGAACTTCTACAGGAACTTGGTAGTTAGCTCCACCTACACGGCGTGCTTTAACTTCAAGTACAGGCATGATGTTGTTCATTGCTTCTTCGAACACTTCCATAGGCTCTTTGCCTGAGCGTTCAGCGATGATGCCAAATGCGTTGTAAATGATAGTTTGAGCTGTACCTTTTTTACCGTCTAACATGACACGGTTAATGAGGCGAGTTACCAATTTCGAGTTGTAGATCGGATCTGCGATAACGTCACGACGTTCTGCACGGTTTTTACGCATCCGAGTACCCTCCTTTCAAAATTTCAATTGTAGTTTAGTTTGCGAGAATTACTTCTTCGCAGCTTTCGGACGTTTCGTACCGTATTTAGAACGGCCTTGCATACGTCCATCAACACCTGCAGTGTCAAGCGCACCACGAACGATGTGGTAACGTACCCCTGGTAAGTCTTTTACACGTCCTCCACGGATAAGAACAACGCTGTGCTCTTGAAGGTTGTGGCCAATACCTGGGATGTACGCAGTCACTTCGATTTGGTTAGTCAAACGAACACGAGCATACTTACGAAGCGCCGAGTTCGGTTTCTTCGGAGTCATTGTACCAACACGTGTACAAACACCACGTTTTTGTGGCGAGCTCACGTTTGTTTGTGACTTGATGAAACTGTTGTAACCTTTGTTAAGTGCTGGAGAGTCAGATTTCACGACTTTCGATTTACGTCCTTTACGGACTAACTGGTTAATAGTAGGCATCTTTGAAGATCCTCCCTTCCTGAATGTTGCTATTTTCTAGTCCCACCGACCCGGGTGGTTCATTTAAGGTCATAACGAAACGTTTTTACGAGGCGTAGGCATTCCATGACCTCGCAAAAACGTGAGTTATACCTTGAAAGTGGCAATTGTAGCAGCCAAACCTTCCCGTAGAAAGTTCGGATGGACGTCCAAGTAGCTTGCCGACTGCTGGACATCGTTGTCATCGACAACAACCGATTGGCGGCACTAAATCATAGTAGCACCGCCAACCTGCGCTGTCAAGACGTATTTTACTCGACTGTTGTATCTTCGAGCGCAACTGGCGCCTCATCTTCTTTGAGTTCCACATCACGGTAGACGGCCATTCCAGTACCAGCTGGAACGAGTTTACCGATGATGACGTTCTCTTTGAGTCCGAGGAGATAGTCACGTTTCCCTTTGATTGCTGCATCTGTCAAGACGCGAGTCGTTTCTTGGAACGAAGCCGCTGAGAGGAACGAATCTGTCTCAAGTGAGGCTTTCGTGATTCCGAGAAGGACTGGTTTCGCAGTCGCTGGGTGTTTTCCATCACGAATCGCATCTTTACACGCTTCTTTGAAGACGCTGATGTCGACGAGTGATCCAGGGAGAAGTGGTGTGTCACCTGATTCGATAACTTTGACACGACGAAGCATTTGGCGAACCATGACCTCAACGTGCTTATCACCGATTTCTACCCCTTGCATCCGGTAAACTTTTTGAACTTCTTGGAGAAGATAGTTCTGAACACCAGATACACCACGGACGGCGAGCAATTCTTTCGGATCGATCGAACCTTCCGTGAAGACTTCACCGGCTTCTACTGTGTCGCCGATTTGAACGCGGAGACGCGCTCCGAATGGAATCGTGTATGAGCGAGTCTCACTGAATCCTTCGACCGTGAGTTCACGCTTGTCACGCGATTCTGTGAAGTCGATGACCGTACCAGAGATTTCCGAGATGACCGCTTGACCTTTCGGGTTACGGGCTTCGAATACCTCTTGGATACGTGGAAGACCTTGTGTGATATCGTCTCCGGCAACCCCACCTGTGTGGAAGGTACGCATTGTAAGCTGCGTTCCTGGCTCACCGATTGATTGTGCGGCAATGATACCGACGGCTTCCCCGACTTCAACATTTGATCCAGTTGCCAAGTTGCGTCCGTAACACTTCTTACATACGCCGTGTGACGTGTTACATGTGAAGGCTGTACGGATTTCAACTTTTTCAACACCCGCATCAACGATGATGCGCGCGATGTCTTCTGTGATCAATTCGTTCTTATCGATCAACACTTCGCCCGTTTCAGGGTGTGTGACCGTTTCGAACGATGTACGTCCGACGAGACGGTCGTACAAGCTTTCGATTTCTTCCGTACCTTCGCGGAGTGCAGAAACACGGATCCCGCGGTCTGTTCCACAATCTTCTTCACGGATGATGACATCTTGCGCTACGTCAACGAGACGACGTGTCAAGTAACCTGAATCGGCTGTCTTCAAGGCTGTATCGGCAAGACCTTTACGAGCCCCGTGAGTCGAGATGAAGTACTCTTGAACCGTCAGACCTTCACGGAATGACGATTTGATTGGAAGTTCGATGATGCGACCAGATGGAGCGGCCATCAAACCACGCATACCCGCAAGCTGCGTAAAGTTCGATGCGTTACCACGGGCACCTGAGTCAGACATCATGAAGATTGGGTTCAAGCGGTTGAGGGATTTCATCAATCGAGATTGAATTTCATCCTTCGCTTCGTTCCAAGCACGTACAACGCGCTCGTAACGCTCATCTTCAGTGATGAGACCACGACGGAACGACTTCATGATTTGGTCAACTTGCTTTTGTGCTTCATCAAGGATTTCTTGTTTATCCGGAAGTACGATGATATCGGCAATCCCAACTGTCACACCCGCTTTTGTCGAGTGCTTGAAGCCAAGATCTTTCATCCGGTCAAGCATGCGGCTTGTTTCCGTCGTTTCAAACTTCTGGAACACTTCCGCGATGACTTTTCCAAGGAAACCTTTTTTGAACGGGTCGATGATTGGACGTGATGCGATTTCTTCCGCAACGTTCGCCCCTTTGTCGATGAAGTACTTATCAGGCGTTGCTTCCTGTAAGTTTTCCATCGTCGGCTCGTTCAAGTATGGGAACGTGTTTGGCAAGATTTCGTTGAAAATCATCTTACCAACTGTCGTAATGAGCAATTTCTCGTTCTGTTCGTCTGTGAACGTCGGGTTGTTGAGCGTACGTGCCGGAAGTGCCACACGCGAGTGCAAGTGGACATAACCGTTTTGGTAAGCAATCAACGCTTCGTTGACGTTCGAGAACACTTTCCCTTGACCGACGGCATCTTCACGTTCGAGTGAGATGTAGTAGTTACCGAGGACCATATCCTGCGATGGTGTAACAACTGGTTTTCCGTCTTTCGGGTTCAAGATGTTCTGCGCAGCGAGCATGAGAAGACGTGCTTCCGCTTGTGCTTCTGCAGAGAGCGGAACGTGGACGGCCATTTGGTCACCATCGAAGTCGGCGTTGTATGCCGTACATACGAGTGGGTGAAGGCGAATCGCACGACCTTCAACAAGAATCGGTTCGAATGCTTGAATACCGAGGCGGTGAAGTGTCGGGGCACGGTTCAAGAGGACCGGATGCTCACGAATGACTTCTTCAAGGACGCCCCAGATTTCAGGTTGCATCTTCTCGATTTTGCGTTTGGCGTTCTTGATGTTTGAAGCGATGCCGCGACCGACAAGCTCTTTCATCACGAACGGTTTGAAGAGTTCAAGTGCCATCTCTTTTGGAAGACCACACTGGTACATCTTCAAGTTCGGACCTACGACGATAACCGAACGTCCTGAATAGTCGACCCGTTTACCGAGAAGGTTTTGACGGAAACGACCTTGTTTCCCTTTCAACATATGTGAAAGTGATTTAAGTGGACGGTTACCAGGACCTGTTACCGGACGACCACGACGACCGTTGTCGATGAGGGCGTCAACCGCTTCTTGAAGCATACGCTTCTCGTTTTGCACGATGATGTTCGGCGCGCCGAGGTCGAGCAAACGTTTGAGACGGTTGTTCCGGTTGATGACTCGACGATACAAATCGTTCAAGTCAGATGTCGCAAAGCGTCCACCATCAAGCTGTACCATCGGGCGAAGCTCTGGTGGGATGACAGGAAGTACTTCAAGGATCATCCAGTCTGGATTGTTTCCTGAAGTGAAGAATGCATCGAGAACTTCCAAGCGCTTGATCGCACGTGTACGACGTTGACCTTGGACTGTTTTCAACTCTTCACGAAGCTCGCCTACTTCTTTTTCAAGATTCACGTCTTGAAGAAGTGTACGGATGGCTTCAGCACCCATGTCTGCTTTGAAGTCGCTACCGTATTTTTCACGATAGAGACGGAATTCTTTTTCCGAGAGAAGTTGTTTCTTCTCAAGCGGAGTATCACCTGGCTCTGTGACCACGTAAGATGCGAAGTAAATGACTTCTTCAAGCGCACGTGGTGACATGTCGAGAACAAGCCCCATGCGGCTTGGAATCCCTTTGAAGTACCAGATGTGCGAAACTGGTGCCGCGAGCTCGATATGGCCCATTCGCTCGCGACGCACTTTCGCTTTCGTCACTTCAACGCCACAGCGGTCACAAATGACTCCTTTATAACGGATACGTTTGTATTTCCCACAGTAACATTCCCAGTCTTTCGTAGGACCGAAGATTCGTTCACAGAATAATCCGTCCTTCTCTGGTTTAAGTGTACGATAGTTGATCGTTTCCGGCTTTTTGACTTCACCGTAAGACCACGAACGGATCTTCTCTGATGAAGCCAAGCCGATTTTCATATATTCAAATCGATTAACATCTACCAAGGGGCCGACCTCCCTTTTCGCCTTATTCCTCTTCCGTAACAGTCGGTTGAACGACTTGTTCTAACGCCGATGTTGCGTTCGGGATGTTGTCGTCATCTTCATCTTTCATTTCGACTTCTTCATCATCCGCTGACATCATCTTGACTTCCATACCGAGCGCTTGAAGCTCTTTGATCAAGACGCGGAATGATTCAGGAACGCCCGCTTTCGGAACGCTCTCGCCTTTCACGATGGCCTCATATGCTTTCACACGACCGACCGTGTCATCCGACTTGATTGTCAAGATTTCTTGGAGCGTGTAGGCTGCGCCGTACGCTTCAAGAGCCCAAACTTCCATCTCCCCGAAGCGCTGACCACCGAACTGTGCTTTACCACCGAGCGGTTGTTGCGTGACGAGTGAGTATGGTCCTGTCGAACGAGCGTGAAGTTTGTCATCAACCATGTGCGCGAGTTTGATCATGTACATGACACCGACCGAGACGCGGTTATCGAACGGTTCACCCGTACGACCGTCATAGAGACGCGTTTTCGCATCTTTATCCATACCAGCCTCTTCAATCGTTGCCCATACGTCTTCCTCACGCGCTCCATCGAATACAGGTGTTGCCACTTTGATACCGAGCTTCTTCGCCGCCATACCAAGGTGGAGTTCAAGTACCTGACCGATGTTCATACGAGATGGTACCCCAAGCGGGTTGAGCATGATGTCAACCGGTGTACCGTCTGGCATGTATGGCATATCTTCTTCAGGGAGGATTCGCGAGATAACACCTTTGTTACCGTGACGTCCCGCCATCTTATCCCCTTCGTGAATCTTACGTTTTTGAACGATATAGACACGTACCATTTGGTTGACGCCTGGAGACAATTCGTCACCGTTTTCACGGTCGAACACTTTGACATCCAAGATGATTCCATCTCCACCGTTTGGTACACGAAGTGACGTATCACGTACTTCACGTGCCTTCTCACCGAAGATTGCGTGCAAGAGACGCTCTTCCGCTGTCAATTCCGTAACGCCCTTAGGTGTTACTTTACCGACGAGGATATCGCCGTCTTTGACTTCAGCTCCGATGCGGATAATTCCACGATCGTCCAAGTTACGAAGTGCGTCATCTCCGACGTTTGGAATATCACGTGTGATTTCCTCTGGTCCGAGTTTCGTGTCGCGTGACTCTGACTCGTACTCTTCGATATGAATCGACGTGTACACGTCATCTTTCACGAGACGCTCACTCATGATGATCGCATCCTCGTAGTTGTAACCATCCCATGTCATGAAGGCAACGACGACGTTACGGCCGAGCGCGAGCTCACCCATATCCATCGATGGACCGTCTGCAAGGATTTCTCCTTTTTCGACACGGTCACCCGCTGCGATGATTGGTTTTTGGTTATAACATGTCCCTTGGTTCGAACGGACATATTTTTGAAGTTTGTAACGGTCAAGGTCACCTGAAACTTCAGAACCGTTCACGTCAGACGTGCGACGGATCAAGATTTCACGTGCTGTGACGCGTTCGACGACACCTGGGTGTTTCGCAACGATAGCTGCCCCAGAGTCTTTCGCAGATACGTACTCCATGCCGGTACCGACAATCGGTGAATCCGGTTGAAGGAGCGGTACTGCTTGACGTTGCATGTTCGCTCCCATGAGGGCACGGTTCGAGTCATCGTTCTCGAGGAACGGGATACATGCTGTCGCGGCAGAAACAACCTGTTTCGGCGAAACGTCCATGTAGTCCACTCGACTTGGCTCGACTGACAAGTTTTGTCCGCGGAAACGGCAAAGAACTTGTTCGTCTGCAAAGTGGCCATCTTCTGTGAGCGGCATGTTTGCCTGTGCGACGACATAGAGGTCTTCCTCGTCAGCCGTCATATATTGAATGTCGCCAGTGACAAGACCTGTTTCCGGGTCAACACGACGGTATGGTGCTTCGATGAAACCGTACTCGTTCACTTTCGCATAAGACGAGAGTGAGTTGATGAGTCCGATGTTCGGTCCCTCTGGTGTTTCGATTGGACACATCCGACCGTAGTGCGAATAGTGAACGTCTCGAACTTCGAAACCGGCACGCTCACGTGTCAAACCACCCGGTCCAAGTGCAGAGAGACGACGCTTGTGCGTGAGCTCTGCGAGCGGGTTCGTTTGGTCCATGAACTGTGACAATTGCGAGCTACCAAAGAACTCTTTAAGTGATGCGATAACCGGGCGGATGTTGATGAGCGCCTGTGGTGTGATCGCATTTTGATCTTGAATCGACATACGTTCTTTTACGACACGTTCCATACGGGAAAGCCCGATTCGGAATTGGTTTTGGAGAAGTTCTCCGACTGAACGAAGACGACGGTTTCCTAAGTGGTCGATGTCATCTGTTGTTCCGACCTCGTGAAGTAAGTTGAAGAAGTAGTTGATTGAAGCGATAATATCGGCTGGCGTAATGTGTTTTACGCTGCGATCGATATTGCCATTTCCGATGATGTTCAAGATACGCTCTCCATCTGGGTCATCCGGTGAGATGACTTTGATTGACTGAAGACCGAATGGCTCACCTTCAGCGACACCACCAGTTGGTTCCGCATCGATATAGCCAAGGCCGTTCTCCAAGTGCGGGAGGATACGATCTAAGTTGCGGCGGTCGAGGATTGTTCCAGCTTCAGCGAGTACTTCGCCTGTTTCCGGGTCCACGAGCGTTTCCGCTAATTTTTGACCGAACAAACGGTTCTTAAGATGAAGTTTTTTGTTCATCTTATAGCGACCGACGTTCGCTAAGTCGTAACGTTTCGGGTCGAAGAAACGTGACACGAGAAGAGACTTCGCATTTTCTACCGTTGGTGGTTCACCAGGGCGGAGACGCTCGTAAATCTCGATCAACGCTTTCTCTGTAGACTCTGTATTATCTTTTTCAAGGGTGTTACGAAGGTATTCGTCATCCCCGAGAAGGTCGATAATTTCTTGGTCCGTACCGAATCCGAGGGCACGCAACAACACCGTTACCGGAATTTTACGGGTACGGTCGATACGAACATAAACGATATCTTTGGCATCTGTCTCGAGTTCGAGCCAAGCACCACGGTTCGGGATGACAGTTGCGCCAAATCCACGTTTACCGTTTTTATCGAGTTTAGCGTTATAGTACACGCTCGGTGAACGGACAAGCTGGGAAACGATGACGCGTTCTGCACCATTGATGATAAATGTTCCCGATTCTGTCATGAGTGGGAAATCCCCCATGAACACTTCTTGTTCTTTGAGCTCACCTGTCTCTTTGTTTTGGAGACGCACTTTTACGCGAAGTGGCGCAGAATAAGTAACGTCGCGCTCCTTCGATTCATCGATTGAATACTTCGGCTCACTGAGCGAGTAATCGATGAACTCCAATACGAGGTTTCCTGTGAAGTCGGAAATCGGTGAAATGTCTGTGAACATTTCCTTCAATCCTTCACGCAAGAACCACTCGTAAGAAGCAGTTTGAATTTCAATCAAATTCGGAAGCTCTAATACCTCACTGATACGGGCAAAGCTTCTTCTCTGACGGTGACGACCGTACTGAACAAGTTGACCAGTCAACTGATTCACCTCTCAGACCCCCAATTCTTTAGCGAATTTTTCGGGCGTAATAATCGAACATTGTCATTGAATGTCGCTCGTTTTCCGTCTCTAAAAAGCGGCAGACACGGCAGTTTCAAGCGAATTCCATTCCAATGGCATTTTATAATGTTAGCATATACGTTATAGCGAGTCAACAAGACTTCACCGTTTGTCAAGACCGAATTGCTCGGAAAATAAAGTAACCTTTTTCTTTCGCGATCGTTTCAACTTGACCAAACACCTCTTCTAATAACTTTTTAGCAGAAGGTGCTCCTTGTTTCTTTTGAATGACGACATAGATTGCTCCTCCATCGACGAGGTGCGTATGTGCTTCACGCAAGATCGTATGGACGACTTGTTTCCCCGCACGAATCGGCGGATTGGTGACAATGGCGGCAAACCGTTCTCCCCCCACCGCGTCATACGCGTGAGAAAGCCGTGTTTCGACCGTCACTCCATTACGGGCGGCGTTTTGCTCAGAGAGCGCCAGCGCACGCTCATTCACATCAATGAGCAAGGCCTCACGCCCAGAGGCATCGGCAAGCGAGATCCCCATCGGACCATAGCCGCAGCCTACATCTAAAATACGTCCCGACACATCAGGCATCTCAAACGTTTCAATTAAAAGACGTGACCCAAAATCGACCGACCCTTTCGAGAACACACCGCGGTCCGAAGTGAAGTGATACTGTTTCCCTCGCAACTCATACGTCCATGTCTCTGGGGCACTTTCCGAACGTGGATCGTTCGTATAGTAATGATCTCCCATGCGTTGAACCTCCTAACCCATTCTTCAAGGAAATAAAAGAAGCTCGCCATGGCGAGCTTCTATAGGTTGTGAAGTTGAATTACTTAACTTCAACAGATGCGCCAGCTTCTTCAAGCTTAGCTTTGATTGCGTCAGCGTCTTCTTTAGAAACGCCTTCTTTGACTGGAGCTGGAGTTCCGTCAACGAGTGCTTTTGCTTCTTTAAGACCGAGACCTGTGATTTCACGAACAGCTTTGATGACGTTGATTTTACCAGCGCCAGCGTTTGTGAGGATTACGTCGAATTCAGTTTTCTCTTCAGCTGCTGCGCCTGCGCCAGCACCTGCAACTGCTACTGGAGCTGCTGCTGATACGCCGAATTCTTCTTCGATTGTTTTTACGAGTTCGTTAAGTTCGAGAACCGTCATTGATTTGAGGTCTTCGATGAATTGCTCTTTGTTGAAAGCCATTATGGTTTTCCTCCTTTGATGTTGTGAAAAAGTTTTTTGAGTTACGCTACGCGACAAAAATTAAGCTGATTGCTCTTCTTTTTGTTCTGCGATTGCATTTGTTGCGACTGCGAGCCCACGGATTGGAGCTTGAAGTACGCTGAGAAGCATCGAGAGAAGACCATCGCGTGATGGAAGTTCTGCAAGGGCTTTGATTTCTTCGAGTGAAGAAACTTTACCTTCGATGATTCCGCCTTTGAGTTCGAGCGCTTTGTGCTCTTTCGAGAAGTCGTTCAAGATCTTCGCTGGAGCAATAACGTCTTCTTTAGAGAAGGCGATTGCTGTAGGACCAGTGAAGACTTCGTCAAGACCTTCGAAGTTCGACTGAGTAGCTGCGCGGCGAAGAAGACCGTTCTTGTAAACTTTGAACTCGATTCCAGCGTCACGGAGTGATTTACGGAGTGTAGTCACTTCTTCAACTGTAAGTCCGCGGTAGTCAACAACAACTGTTCCAACGCTCGCTTGCATTTTCTCAGCGATTTCATCGACGAGTGCCGATTTCTGAGCTACGATTTTTTCGTTTGCCATGTGTTTGCACCTCCTAGTCAATTCTTATACCGGACGAGAGGCTGCTCTCCAAAAGAAATCCCTCGTATGAAGACATACGAGGGCGTAATTGTTTGAAAGTAAACCTGTGACAACAGGCTCAAGTTCGAGCAAAGACACCTCGGAAGGGTTTACGGACCGATGTCCACCTTCTGTCTACGGTAATCCAACATATTCGGTTGAACGTGTATTACTTTATCAGCGGTGTCACACGTTGTCAACAATTTATTTCAACAAGATTACTTAAGGAAATCTGCAGTCGCTACACGGATCCCAGGACCCATTGTAGATGAAAGCGAGATGTTTTTAAGGTAAGTTCCTTTTGCAGTAGCAGGCTTCACTTTCATGAGTGTTTCGAGAATTGTCTCGATGTTCTCAGAGAGTTTAGATGCTTCAAATGATTTCTTACCAACTGGAACGTGGATGTTACCAGCTTTATCAACACGGTATTCAACTTTACCAGCTTTGATATCCGCGATTGCTTTTTCTACGTCGAAAGTAACTGTTCCTGTTTTCGGGTTAGGCATGAGGCCTTTAGGTCCGAGAACACGACCAAGTTTACCAACTTCACCCATCATGTCAGGTGTCGCAACGATTACATCGAAGTCGAACCATCCTTGTTGGATTTTGTTGATGTACTCAGCGTCGCCAACGTAGTCTGCTCCAGCAGCTTCCGCTTCTTTCACTTTCTCACCTTTTGCGAAGACGAGAACTTTTTGTGTTTTACCAGTACCGTGTGGAAGTACAACGGCACCACGGATTTGTTGGTCTGCTTTCTTCGGATCTACGCCGAGACGGACAGCAACTTCGATTGTTTCATCGAATTTAGCAGTAGCTGTTTTTTGAACGAGCTCGACAGCTTCAGCGAGGTCGTATGACTTCGTGCGGTCAACAAGCTTAGCTGCTTCTTGGTGTTTTTTACCCATGATCTTTTCCTCCTTGTGGTTAGCGGAATTTCCTCCCACATAATGAAGGGATTGAAGGTGAGCAGTATTCACCGACAACCCCAGAGACTAGCAATTAGTCTTCGATTACAATACCCATACTACGTGCAGTACCTTCAACCATAAGCATCGCTGTTTCTACAGATGATGCGTTAAGGTCAGGCATTTTAAGTTCAGCGATTTCGCGAACTTTGTCACGCTTAACCGTTGCTACTTTCTTACGGTTTGGTTCACCAGAACCACTCTCGATACCAGCAGCTTTCTTCAAGAGAACTGCAGCTGGTGGAGTTTTCGTAATGAATGTAAACGAACGATCTTCGTATACCGTGATGACTACAGGAATAATCAATCCGGCTTGGTCTTGTGTACGAGCGTTGAACTCTTTACAGAATCCCATGATGTTAACACCTGCTTGACCAAGTGCTGGACCTACTGGTGGAGCTGGGTTTGCTTTACCAGCTGGGATTTGAAGTTTAACGAGTTTAGAAACTTTTTTCGCCACGAGACACACCTCCTTAAGTCTAAAATGTGGTTTCTTGGACGTTGTGCGCCCTCCCACTCAATCTATTAGGTCGAGTTTGTACCGAAATAAAGCACAACATCAAACATTTTCGATTGTACCATCCGTTTTACGGATTAGCAAGTGGGTTTAGTTAATTTTCTGAACTTGTTCGAAATCAAGCTCAATTTTTGTTTCACGACCGAACATGTCGACCACGACTTTGAGCTTCTCTTTGTCGGCTTCAATCTCGTCGATTGTTCCTTCAAAGTTCTCAAATGCGCCTTCTTTCACGCGGACAAGGTCACCGAGTTCATAGTTGTAACGATCTTTCTTCTCGATGAGTCCCATTTGTGACAAGACGTTTGTCACTTCGTCCGGTTGGAGTGGGATCGGTTTTGCCCCACCACCCGTTGAACCGAGGAAGCCGGTGACGTTTGGCGTGTTGCGGACAACATACCATGAATCGTCAGTCATGACCATCTCTACGAACACATAGCCCGGGAAACTTTTGACTTCACGCTCTTTGATTTTCTTCTCGCCACTCTTCAATGTGACTTCTTCTTGCGTCGTTTCAGTCGGGACGAGGACGCGGAAAATTTTATCTTCCATGTTCATCGAACCGATTCGACGTTCTAGGTTTTCTTTGACGTTATTCTCAAAACCTGAGTACGTCTGGACAACAAACCATTGTTTCTCCACGGCTTTCACCTCTTCCTTAGTTAATCAATAAATTGACGAGATAACTGACGCCAGTATCTACGCCGAACACGAACAGGCCAATCACGACAACAGTCGCGATGACAGTAATGGTATATTTCGTGAGTTCTTTACGAGTCGGCCAACTCGTTTTCTTCAACTCTTTCCATACGTCGCGCAAAAAGTTCATGGTAGCTTCCTCCTACATTGAATGCCAATCTACGTTACTTTGATTCCCGATGCAGCGTATGCGCGTTACAGCGGCGACAAAACTTCTTCATTTCAAGCCGTGTCGACACGCCGTCTTTTTTTGTCGTCGAGTACTCTCGAGACCCGCATTCTGAGCAAGCGAGACTTACTTTCTTTGCCATTCATAAGCGCCCCTTTCGACTACTCTCTCTTAAAAAAGAGCGAAAAAAAAACGCCTCCTGTAAATGGCGTCTACGGACAAGGCGCTGCTTTTAAAGTATCACATAGGAGGCACGCGGTCAATAATCGGTTAGCTCGTGAGCATCCGGACGTCGACATGACGCTCGAATTTCTTCTTCACGCGCTGTAACGCATTATCGATCGATTTGACATGACGATCGAGGTCGTCTGAAATCTCTTGATAAGAGCGCCCGTCTAAATAAAGACGCAAGACTTTCCGTTCGAGGTCACTCAAGATCTCATCCATCTTCGCTTCCATGAACGACTGTTCTTCCTGTGTCACGATCAATTCTTGTGGGTCAGTCGGATGTGGTGGCAAGATGACATCGAGCAACGTCCGGTCAGACTCTTCATCAAAAATTGGTTTATCGAGTGACACATATGAATTGAGCGGAATATGTTTTTGGCGTGTCGCCGTCTTGATTGCCGTGATCATCTGACGGGTGATGCACATCTCGGCAAAGCTTTTGAATGACGCAAGTCGTTCGTCCTTATAATCACGCACACCTTTATAAAGGCCGATCATCCCTTCTTGGACGATGTCCTCGTGATCTGCACCAATCAAAAAGTATGAACGTGCCTTCGCCCGCACAAAATACCGGTATCGTTCAATCAAAAACTCGAGCGCGTCGCTATCCCCTTCGTTGCGCGCCAATAAGACCAACTCTTCGTCTGACATTTTTTCAAACTGTTCGTACGGCCATCCGTTCATGCTCGTTACCCCCCGGCGATTGATCCTGAACTATGTAAGGTTGTGTCCCATTATAGGACTCCCTACTCCTATGCGTCAAACAAATTTCTAAAAATTCCGTCAATTGAATACTGTGTAACTCATATATGTAATAGTATACAACATTCCTTTGCAAAAAAATGTCAAAATCGAAACAAAGACGAGTCCATTTGATGAACTCGTCCGTGATTTCAATCACCTTTTGATTTGCGACGTCGCATTTCTTCAAACTTCGCTTGAATATGCGGTGGAATATCAATCGTCTTCCGATTCGCTTGTTCTTTCTCGAGCGACACACGCTGTTGTTCAATCAATGTTTTCGCATGCTTCCAATCTTTCAACAGTTCCGTTGCCGGGACGCGCAATGCGCCTTGACCAAAGATGACCCACTGCTCCGTGAAATCGTTCGTCGCGACGAATAATGTAATGAGCCGGTCATCCACTAATTCATGGGCACGCCGCTCAATCCATTCGTCCGCTGTCTCATTCTCTTTCGTATAGACAACGTCGACCCGACTCCGCTTCTCTTTGGATTCACGACCATAGCGCATATGGGCGTCAAACACGATGGTGACCTCTTTGCCGGACACAGCCTGATATTCTGCCATCGCCTCAATCAACAGATTGCGTGCTTGTTCAAAATCTACGTCGCGGAGACTTCTCAAGTGAGGCCACGCGCCGATGATATTATATCCGTCGACAAGAAGGAGCTCACGCTTCAGGATACTCATGCCAATGGATGACGTGAGCGATGCACCTCATACAGGAGGAGCGCCGCTGCAACAGATGCATTGAGTGACGTGACATGACCGACCATCGGTAAATGAACAAGGAAGTCGCACGATTCGCGCACGAGTCGGCTCATCCCTTTGCCTTCACTTCCAATGACCACAACGAGTGGCATATTTCCATCCAATCGACGATAGTCCTGACTTTCTTTCGCATCGGTCCCGACGACCCACAATCCTTTTTCCTTCAACTCTTCAAGTGTCCGCGTCAAGTTCGTCACGCGCGCCACCGGAATATGCTCAATCGCACCGGTTGAAGCTTTGGCGACCGTTTGAGTCAAACCGACCGAGCGGCGTTTCGGAATGATGATCCCGTGTGCGCCAACGGCATCGGCGGTCCGTAAAATCGAACCGAGATTGTGCGGGTCTTCGAGCTCATCTAGTAAAATGAAGAGCGGTGTCTCCTCTTTCGAAGCTGCGAGAGCGAACATGTCCTCAACTGTTTTGTATTCATAAGCCGCAACTGCCGCAACGACTCCTTGGTGATGTTCACTGCCAGCCATCTTCTCAAGTTTCGTTTTTGGGACGAATGACACTTGGACCGATGCTTCGTTCGCCATCGCGATAATTTGAGCGAGTGGGCCCTTTTGCTGACCTTCCATAATGAATACTTTATTCATATCCCGACCACTTCGCAGTGCCTCGAGTACCGGGTTACGACCGTAAAGGAAGTCAATCCCTTCCTCCATCACATCGACTTCCTTATAGTCAGGGCGTTCTGCCTTTTGGCGACGCGCGCGATCTGGTCGTTCCCCACGAGGGCGGTCAAACGTTCGTTTCTCCGCTCCCCGATTTCCGTCATGTCGTTTCGGTCGACTCGGCTTCGAGTCGTTCGAACGCTTGTTTGATGAGTTCTTCAAGACGATCCCTTCTTTCTGTCAAATAGATATACCCAATCAGGGCCTCGAATGCCGTGGAATAACGATACGTGTGCACATCGACCCGTTTCGGAACCGATCCTGATTTCGCATTCTTTCCACGTCTGACGACAGCCTGTTCCTCTTCCGTCAACACATCCGTCTCTAACCAAAATGTCACGACGCTCGCCTGCGCCCGTGCATTGACATAGCGAACCGCACCCCGGTGTAAGTCATTCGGGCGCGTCAATCCTTTCTCAAGCAGGCGTCTCCGTACAGCCATTTCGTATACCACGTCTCCCATATAAGCGAGAGCGAGGGCATTCATTTGTTTCGGTTGCATCATAACCGCTTCCACCGAACCCCTTGGGCCGTGTCTTCGAGTTGGATGTTTTGTTCTTTTAGTAAATCACGAATCTCGTCGGCCCGGGCAAAATTACGTGCCGCCCGTGCGTCGTTCCGTTCTTGAATCAATTGGTCGATCTCGGCATCCAATAGTTCTTTTTCTTCTGCCAACGTCAAGCCGAGGACACCCGTCAATTCATCAAATAGCGACAGGACCTGTTCAAGCGTCGCTTTTGCCACATGATCGGCCTTCGCATAAATGTTCGCTTCCCGTGCCAAGTCAAAGAGGACGGTCACGGCGTTGGCCGTATTGATATCATCATCCATTGACTCGATGAAAGACGCCTTGATGGATTCAAGCTTCCGTTCCATCGACTCGCTCGCCTCTCCAAGTCCAGCTGTGACCGACAAGCGATATTCAATATTTTGGTAAGCTTCCTTGATTCGGCTCCAGCCGTTCGCCGCTTGTTCAATCAATTCTCGGCTATAGTTGATCGGATGACGATAATGGACAGACAACATGAAGAAGCGCAGGACCATCGGGTCGACTTCTTTCAACGCCTCATGGACGAGGAGGAAGTTTCCGAGCGACTTAGACATCTTCTCATTTTCAATGTTAATGAAGCCGTTATGCAGCCAATAGTTGGCGAACTTCGCATGGTTGCAAGCTTCCGACTGAGCAATCTCGTTCTCGTGGTGTGGGAATTTTAAATCATGCCCGCCCGCGTGAATATCAATCGTTGTCCCGAGATGTTTTTTCGCCATCGCCGAGCATTCGATATGCCAGCCCGGACGTCCTTTGCCCCACGGACTATCCCATGATGGTTCATCCGGTTTAGCCGCTTTCCATAGAACGAAGTCGAGCGGGTCTTCTTTCTTCTCTCCGACATCGACACGTGAACCGGCCCGCAAATCTTCAATCGATTGCTGACTCAGCTTCCCGTACGTCTCAAACTTCTTCGTCCGGAAATACACGTCTCCTTCTGATTCATAAGCGAACCCTTCCGTCTCCAATTGACGAATGAACTCGATGATTTCTTCCATCGTATCAGTAACACGCGGATGCACGTCTGCCGGTTGAACGTTAAGTGCCCCTGTATCTGCTAAATACGCCTCGATATAGCGATTCGTCAGCGTCTCCGTGTCTTCTCCTAATTCATTCGCCGTACGAATGATCTTGTCATCCACGTCTGTAAAGTTCAAGACGTATTTGACCTCGTACCCACGATACGTCAAGTAGCGGCGGACCGTGTCGAAGGCGATCGCCGGTCGGGCGTTTCCGACATGAATGTAGTTATAAACGGTCGGACCGCATACGTACATCGATACTTTACCCGGAACAATCGGGACAAACGGTTCTTTTTTATTCGTGAGACTGTTGTACAGCTGAATCATGTGTCTTCTCCTCCATCCGCTTTTCAAGCGTCGCTAATTTTTGTTGTAGTTCATCCACTGCCGCTTCTAAGCGTTCTTGGCATTCGCGGTCCGGATCTGGGAAACGATGATCTAGATCATGTTGCTTCACACGCTTACCGTTTCGAATGACGACACGACCTGGAATCCCGACCACGGTCGAATCAGACGGCACATCGTTCAATACGACCGAGCTCGCTCCGATTTTGACGCAATCGCCGACCGTGATGTTCCCAAGTACTTTCGCCCCCGCTGAAATAAGCACGTCACTCCCGATTGTCGGGTGACGCTTCCCTTTCTCTTTCCCCGTTCCACCCAGGGTGACGCCTTGATAGATGGTGACGTCATTCCCGATAATCGCCGTCTCACCGATGACGACACCGAAACCGTGATCGATGAACACGCGGTCCCCAAGGACTGCCCCCGGATGAATTTCAATCCCGGTCAACCAACGACTGAACTGGGCTAATAATTTGGCCACCAGTTTCACGTTACGTTTCCATAATCCGTGCGCGATGCGGTGTGCCCATATGGCGTGAAGGCCTGGGTAAGTCAGTGCCACTTCTACTTTCGAACGAGCGGCAGGGTCTAGTTCCAGGACAGTCCGCAAGTCTTCGCGTACACTGCTCCAAAATCCCATAATCGATATCTCCTTTTCTTATACAAAAACAAAGACGCCCCTGTGCCAAGGCACAGAGACGCCGTAAGCGCGGTTCCACTCTGTTTGGGAAAATGCGTTCCCCTCTCAAGTCTCGTTAACGCCGAGTCACGGCCTCGACTACATATCGCCGAGACGGCTCCGAGGTGCACTTCTTCGGGGGACACATCTAGAACTCCCAGCCTAGGTT
Organism: Exiguobacterium sp. AT1b; assembly: GCF_000023045.1. GTDB lineage: Bacteria > Bacillota > Bacilli > Exiguobacteriales > Exiguobacteriaceae > Exiguobacterium. The sequence continues at coordinate 1,598,219 of NC_012673.1, forward strand.
CTAGTCTCTGCAACGTGTCGTACCGCTTACTTTCCTCATCGATGCCTTTATTACGCTAATAAAGTTGTCAGACGCTTCAACACACGCTCTTTTCCGATTAACGAAATGGCGTTCGGGAGTTCCGGTCCATGTGTTTGCCCTGTCGTAGCGACACGGATCGGCATGAACAAGTTCTTCCCTTTTTGACCGGTCGCTTTTTGCGTCGCTTTCGTCGCCGCTTTAATCGCTTCCGGTGTGAAGTCTTCGATTGCTTCGAGCTGCTGTTTGAACTCTGCAAGAACAGCAGGTACCGTTTCACCTGAAAGGACAGCGTTCGCTTCCTCGTCATACTCGATTTCATCTTTGAAGAACAAGTCTGTCAACGCGACGATTTCTGCTCCGTGCGTCATTTGTTCTTTATACAATGCAATCAAGTTTGTCGCCCAATCCGCTTCCTCAACAGATACCGCCTCGGGTAATCGTCCTGCTTCTTGTAAGAATGGTAAACTGAGTGCCACCACTTCGTCAAGCGTGGCCTTCTTCATGTATACACTGTTGATCCAAGAAAGTTTTTGTTGGTCAAAAACTGCCGGACTCTTCGACAAACGTTTCGCATCAAACATTTCAATGAACTCTTCTTTTGAGAAGATTTCTTCTTCCCCGACCGGTGACCAGCCAAGGAGCGAAATGAAGTTAAAGAGTGCTGCTGGCAAGTAGCCGAGATCCGCATATTGTTCGATGAACTGAATAATCGATTCGTCCCGTTTTGATAACTTCTTATGTTGGTCATTGTAGATGAGCGTCATGTGACCGAATTCAGGATAGTCCCAACCGAGTGCATCATAGACCATCATCTGTTTCGGTGTGTTCGCGATGTGATCGTCCCCACGCAACACGTGACTGATCTTCATCAAATGGTCGTCCACGACAACTGCGAAGTTGTACGTCGGAATGCCATCCTGTTTCACGATGACCCAGTCACCGAAATCTTTTGATTCAAACGAGACGTCTCCTTTGACGACATCTGTCCATTTATACGTCACGCCTTCCGGCACACGGATCCGAATAGACGGTTTACGCCCTTCCGCTTCAAACGCTTCACGCTCTTCAACAGTGAGGTTACGGTGCGCACCCGAATAACGTGGTGCCTCCCCACGTGCGATTTGTGCTTCACGCTCTGCTTCAAGCTCCTCAGAAGTCATGTAGCATTTATAAGCGAGGCCTTTGCTCATCAACTCGTTGACGTATTTTTCATAAATCGCAAGACGCTCCATTTGATAATATGGGCCGTAGTCTCCGTCACGACCTGGACCTTCATCCCAGTCGATGCCGAGCCATTCCAAGTATTTCATCTGACTCTCGACACCGTTCAACACATTCCGTTTCTGGTCAGTGTCTTCAATCCGAAGAATCATTTTTCCGCCAGCATGGCGAGCAAATAAGTAGTTAAACAACGCAGTCCGCGCATTTCCGATATGGAGATGCCCCGTCGGACTAGGCGCATAGCGTACACGCACTTCACTCATAATAGTTCCACCTTTCTTCTCTTCTGCCCAAATAGTATACCATTTCTGTCAAGCCCGGTTGAGTAAGATGACCGCTTGCGCCGCGATTCCCTCTTCGCGTCCGGTGAAGCCCAGTTTCTCCGTCGTCGTTGCTTTCACGTTCACCTGCTCGATGTCCGCTTCAAGAAGTTCAGCGATGACCGCTCGCATCTCATCAATGTAAGGACGAAGTTTCGGACGTTGTGCCATGACCGTCGCATCTACATTTCCGAGAACGTACCCTTGGTCTTTCACGAGCTGCCAGACGTGACGGAGCAATACTTTCGAATCCGCATCTTTAAATTCCGGGTCCGTATCCGGGAAGTGCTTTCCGATATCACCTGCCGCAATTGCTCCAAGTGCCGCATCAGCAATGGTATGGAGTAACACGTCCGCATCAGAATGACCGAGCAGTCCGCGCTCATGTGGAATCTCAATCCCTCCTAAGATTAACGGACGTCCTTCTGCAAATGCGTGTACATCAAAGCCTTGACCAATTCTCATTGTAATTCCTCCTTCGCTAAAATCGCGTCGCCGAACAATAAATCTTCGGGCGTCGTCATTTTGATGTTGTGATAGTCCCCAAGGACCACTTGTACCGATTCGCCGAGCCACTCAAACAAACTGGCATCATCCGTTCCCATCACCTGTTGTTCGACCGCTCGTTCATGTGCCGCCAAAATCGCTTTTGCCTGAAAGGCTTGCGGCGTTTGTGCCAACCATAAGTTTTCACGGGGAACGGTGCGTTCGATGTGATGACGTTGAACTTGTTTGACCGTATCTTTAACGGGTACCGCCAAGATGGCACCACCTTGCAGTGCCGCTTCAGCCACTTGATGCAACTGTTCACGTTTTACAAACGGACGCGCACCGTCATGAATCATCACAATCGTATCGGGTGCAACAACCTTCAGTCCTGCATGGACACTCTGTTGTCGTTCTTCCCCTCCTGCTACGTATGTAACCGGCGTCTTCATCTGTGACGTCATCGCCTCGAACCAGTCACGTTCTTCTGGCCGGATGGCTAACACCATTCGTTCGCACCACGGATCGGTATCGAACGCCTGTAACGTCCAAGCAATAATCGGTTTGTCACGGAGCGTCAGCATGAGCTTATTCGCATCCGCACCCATCCGCTTCCCTCTCCCGGCAGCCGGGATGACAACTGTATAAGCTACCATGTTAATACCTCTCTTCGTGAAAAAAGAGAGCGCTCTCGCGTCTCTTTTTGATCCGTTATTCTGGACGGGCAAAAATCATACGGCCTGCAGACGTTTGTAAGACACTCGTCACAACGACAGGAAGCGTCTTCGAAATCAATTTACGTCCGCCCTCCACGACAACCATTGTCCCATCCTCAAGATAAGCAACCCCTTGATTCTGCTCTTTTCCTTCTTTAATAACTGTCACGACCATCTCTTCACCAGGAATGACAATCTGTTTGACGGCGTTCGCCAAATCATTGATGTTCAAGACCGGTACATTTCGTACCTCACACACTTTATTTAAGTTGTAGTCATTCGTAACAACAATCCCGTTTTTCAGTTCAGCTAGTTTAATCAATTTGATGTCGACTTCCGGTACGTCTTCGAAGTCTCCATCATAGATTTCAACCTGGATGCGCTTGTTCTCTTGTAGTTCCTTCAAGATGTCCAGTCCACGACGTCCACGATTCCGCTTCAACGTATCCGAGGAGTCGGCGATGTATTGCAGTTCGCCGATGACGAACTGGGGCACAATCAATGTTCCTTCCACGAATCCAGTCGTCGCAATATCCGCGATTCGGCCATCGATGATGACGCTCGTGTCTAAAATCTTATCATTAGAGCGTTGGACCGGTTCAGCCGCAGGCTTTTCGCGTTCGCTCTTCACAAATAGTTTGATCCATTCGTTACGCTTCCGATAGCCGACCGCGAAACCAAAGTAACCAAACAGGGCCGTGACAAAAATCGGGACGATTTTACTCAGTAAGAAAATATTCGTGACTTCAAGCGATACACTAATCAAAAAGGCAATCAAGAGCCCGATGATGAGACCGATCGAACCGAATAAGATATCCCCTACCGGTAAACGGACGAGCCGTTCTTCGACAAAACGAATAAATGCAACAACACCATCTGTTAAGAATAAACTAAGAATGAAGAAGATAAGTCCACCAATCAAACTTGCTACGTATGGAATCGTTAACCACTCCGGCACATTCATGCCAAGGTCTGCTAATAAAAGCGTCGCTTCGATGATTCCGAACCAACCCACGACGAGTCCAATCAAAATAAATCCGATTCGTACAGCAATCTTCACTCATTCCACCTCCTTCTATATGAAATAAAATTTCAAAAAATAACACTTTCATTGTAACACGATTTTTTCAATCACGTTCGTTACAAAGCGTTAAAAACTGCCAGTGGCGACCCGTTAGAACGGAATCGCCAACTGGAGTGCTTCGTCCACTGTTCCGACCCCGACGACTTCAATCCCTGCCGGAGCGGTCCATCCCCCCATGTTATTTTTCGGGATGATGGCACGTGTAAAACCTAGTTTTGCCGCCTCAGCGACACGTTGCTCGATTCGGGAAACCCTTCGCACTTCTCCGGTCAATCCGACCTCACCGATGCAGACATCCGTCGGACGGGTCGGACGATCCCGGAAACTCGAGGCAATCGAGATACAAATCGCAAGGTCGATCGCCGGTTCGTCCAGTTTGACGCCACCGGCTGCTTTCAAATACGCATCCTGCGTCTGAAGCAAGAGGCCGGAACGTTTTTCGAGCACGGCCATGAGCAGCGCGACTCGGTTTTGATCGATGCCCGTGGCCATACGTCTCGGGTTCCCGAACGATGTCGGAGAGATGAGTGCTTGGAGTTCCACGAGTACCGTCCGCGTACCTTCCATCGAGGCAACGACGGTCGAACCCGATACGCCCGCAGTGCGTTCCTCCAAGAATATTTCGGACGGATTGAGCACTTCCTCTAGTCCGCTCTCTTTCATCTCGAAAATGCCAATCTCGTTCGTCGACCCAAAACGGTTTTTTACCGCCCGTAAAATACGGAACGTATGATGACGCTCCCCTTCAAAATAAAGTACCGCATCGACCATATGTTCAAGTAAGCGCGGGCCGGCAATCGACCCTTGCTTCGTCACGTGACCGACGATGAAGACGGCAATCCCTCGCGTTTTCGCAATTTTCATGAGGGCGGCCGTACATTCTCGAACTTGTGACACGCTTCCTGGCGCTGATTGAATCTCATCCATATATACCGTTTGAATCGAGTCAATGATGACAAATCCAGGTTGCTCCTCATCAATAACCCGTTCGATCATCAACATGTCCGTCTCAGCGAGTACGAACAAGTCATCCGTCGGTAAGCCAAGCCGTTCCGCACGCAGTTTCGTCTGTTTGAGCGATTCCTCTCCCGAGATGTACAGCACCTTTTTACCACTATGGGCTAAGTGAGCGCTGACCTGTAGCAGTATCGTCGATTTCCCAATCCCTGGGTCCCCTCCGACTAAGACGAGTGAACCTGGGACAATCCCTCCACCGAGCACGCGGTCAAATTCACGGCTATTCGTATGCACACGCGTCTCTTCTTGTGAGACGACGTTTGCTAAGCGTTCCGGTTTCAATTGTCGCGATGAACTATGCACAAAGGCCGCTCCACGTTTGGCTTTCTTCTCTTCTACAAACTCTTCGACGAGCGTATTCCATTCATTACAACCCGGACAACGCCCCATCCACTTGGCTGATTCATATCCGCACGATTGGCAGACGTATTTCGTTTTAATTTTGGCCATAAGTTCCCTTCCTGTCTAAAAAAAGCTCCCTCTAAACGACGAGGGAGCTGAATGTTTTACTGAACTACACCTTCGTTACGAACGACGAACTCTCCATCTTGTACGTCGAGCGCAACTTTACTGCCTCTAGCGATTGTGCCGCCGAGCATTGCTTCTGAGAGGCGGTCCTCCACTTCCCGTTGAAGGGCACGACGGAGAGGACGAGCCCCGTATTCCGGATCGTAGCCGACATCGGCAATTTTATCGAGTGCCGCATCCGTCAAGCTGAAATCAACACCTTGTTCGGCGAGACGTTTCTTGAGTGTCTCTGCCATAAGTTTGATGATTTCTTGAATGTGCTCTTTTTGAAGTGAATGGAATACCGTGATTTCATCAATCCGGTTCAAGAACTCAGGTCGGAACGCTTTCTTCAATTCCTCGAGTACTTTGTCCTTCATTTCTGTATACTCACGCTTCACATCATCTTCCACTGTGAATCCTACATATTTGTTTCGTTGAAGCGCTGCGGCTCCGACGTTAGACGTCATGATGATGACAGTGTTTCGGAAGTCGACGGTGCGACCTTTCGAATCCGTCAAGCGACCGTCGTCTAACACTTGAAGCAAGATGTTGAATACTTCTGGGTGCGCTTTTTCGATTTCATCGAGTAGGATAACCGAGTACGGTTTCCGACGCACTTTTTCAGTCAATTGACCGCCTTCTTCGTAACCAACATAACCAGGAGGCGAACCGACGAGACGGCTCGTCGCATGTTTCTCCATGTACTCGGACATGTCGATTCGGATGATGGCATCTTCATCGCCAAACATCGCTTCGGCAACTGCACGGGCGAGCTCTGTTTTCCCGACTCCGGTCGGTCCGAGGAAGATGAATGACCCGATTGGACGTTTCGGATCTTTCAATCCGGCCCGGGCGCGACGGATGGCGCGGGAAATGGATTTCACCGCATCGTCTTGACCGATGACCCGGTTGTGAAGAATCGATTCGAGTTTAAGGAGACGGTCTGTCTCTTCTTCGGCAATCTTCGTGACCGGTACACCTGTCCAGTTCGCAACAACTTGAGCGATATCTTCTTTCGTCACTTCAAGTTTTTCGTTCCCTTGCTTGTTCTGCCACTCTGCTTTCAACTCTTCTAACTCATCGCGTAACTTTTGTTCCGTATCGCGAAGGGAAGCTGCTTTTTCAAACTCTTGGCTTTGAACGGCAGAGTCTTTCTCTTTACGAATCGATTCGAGACGGGATTCCAACTCTTTCAAATTCGGTGGTGCCGTGAATGAGCGAAGTCGTACTTTCGATGCCGCCTCGTCGACGAGGTCGATCGCCTTATCCGGCAAGAAACGATCTGAGATGTAACGGTCTGAAAGGACGACCGCCTCGTGAATCGCCGTATCTGTAATCGTCACACGGTGGTGTGCTTCATAGCGATCGCGTAACCCGAGTAAGATTTGTTCAGCTTCTTCTGTTGTCGGTTCGTTCACTTGAATCGGTTGGAAGCGGCGCTCAAGCGCTGCATCTTTTTCGATGTACTTCCGGTATTCATCAAGTGTAGTCGCCCCGATACATTGAAGTTCGCCGCGAGCCAATGACGGTTTGAGGATGTTCGACGCATCGATTGCACCTTCTGCACCACCCGCACCGATCAATGTGTGCAACTCATCGATGAAGAGAATGACGTTACCGGCTTGACGAATTTCGTCCATTACTTTTTTCAAGCGATCTTCGAACTCACCACGATATTTTGTACCTGCGACGAGTGTACCCATGTCGAGTACCATGACGCGTTTGTTGCGAAGCGTTTCAGGTACCTCGTTGTTGATGATTTGCTGAGCGAGACCTTCGACGACCGCTGTTTTCCCGACCCCTGGTTCCCCAATTAGAACCGGGTTGTTCTTCGTCCGACGCGACAATACTTCGATGACACGTTGAATTTCGCCTGCACGCCCGATGACCGGATCCAAACGAGACTCGCGTGCTTGTTGTGTCAAATCGCGTGCCAATCCGTCAAGCGTTGGGGTTGCGGCGCTCGCCCCAGGTTGCGAAGCATTTGAAGATGACTCCGTGTTCCCGAGAAGTTGCAACACTTGTTGGCGTGCTTTCGTCAAACTGATTCCAAGGTTATTGAGGACGCGTGCCGCGACCCCTTCTCCTTCACGAATCAATCCTAGAAGGATGTGTTCCGTTCCGACGTAAGAGTGTCCCAATTTCCGAGCCTCATCCATCGAGAGCTCAATGACCTTTTTCGCACGCGGTGTGTAATGAATCGTCGACCCGTTCTCCGAACCGCGACCAATCAATGATTCTACTTCTTGTTGGATTTTTTCAGAGGTCAATCCGAGGGCGAAGAGCGCTTTTGCCGCGATTCCTTCTCCTTCACGAACCAATCCTAATAAAATATGTTCTGTACCAATATTATGATGGCCAAGACGTACGGCTTCCTCTTGTGCTAAAGCTAATACGCGTTGTGCTCGTTCTGTAAATCGTCCAAACATCATTGACATAACCTCCTTATAGTTGGATCAAACTAAGCCTTGATCTAACGTCCGACGAACAAGTGTCGCTCGTTCTCGATCCCGTTCTTGCGTAGATAATGTTTTCCCGAAATGTTTTTGTAGAAAACCTGATTGTAACCGAACGATGAGTTCATGGAACTTCGGCGGACTCCAATCAGACAAAATCCCTAAGTCACTCGCTAAATGTAAATCAGATAGTCGCTCAATGGCTTCCGTAGAAGAAAGAAGTTTGGCATATCGTAAAATACCATATGACCGATAAAACCGATCCTCTAACTCTTCTTGTCGATGTGCGATGAGCTCTTCACGCGCATGACGTTCTGCTTGAATCACTTGTTCTGTCACTTCCATAAAGTCAGCTAACAGCTGTGATTCATGACTGCCCAATGTCCGCTGATTTGACAGCTGGAACAACCGTCCTGCCGCATCGCTGCCTTCTCCATAACGACCTCGAATCGTATAGCCGAGTTTTCGAAGTTCTCGCAAAATGGGGCTGATTCGACCCGTTAACGTGAGTCCCGGTAAGTGTAACATGACCGAGGCCCGGAGTCCGGTTCCGATATTGCTTGGGCATGTCGTCAAGTAGCCTAACTGTTCGTCAAAGGCGTAGGAGAGTGATTCTGCGCACAATGCGTCTACTTGATTCGCTAATTCAAACGCCTCTTTCACTTGATAACCTGGGAGTAAGGTCTGAATTCGTAAATGATCTTCTTCGTTAATCAACACACTGATGGTTTCATCTTCACTTAAAAAGACTGCACTTTCTTCGTTTGCCGCAACGGCCGGACTAATTAAGTGTTTTTCCATCAACGCCTGCCGGGTGACCTCATCATAGTCACGCATATGAAGATATTCAAATCCTTTTAACCCACGTAACCGCCCTTCGAGACGATCACAAAGTTGACGTTCTCCTTCTTTAGAGAGGACCGGCGAAAACACAGTGTCTTTGACGTTACGTGCCAGTCGGATTCTTGTAGAGACGACCAGGTCATCCAATTTGGCACGCTCTTTCATTTTTGGACCAAGTGGATGTGTTAGGAACGTTTCCATTAGACATCACCTTGCCCTTCTAATTGCTTCATTTCTTTTTGAATACGTGCTGCTCGTTCATAATCTTCTTGTTCGACAGCGCGGGTCAACTCCCCTGCCAACTTTTCGAGTCGCTCTTCGATTCGTTCATGCGGTGTACGTAACTGGTCAGGGACCGAACCGATGTGATGATCATGTCCTTGTTGATATTGACGTGTGATTTTAATCAGTTCATCACGAAATACGGTATAACACGTAGCACATCCTGCTTTTCGTACACGTAATAAATCTTGGCGCGTCATCTGACAGGTTGGGCAACGCTTTACGACCGGGACATAGCCCGTCATAAGTTCTACCGTACATTGTCGACATAGCCGTTTTTTTACGGGCACGTCCTGTTCCATGACAACGACTTCATTGACAGCCGGTCGCTGTTTACAACGTTCGCATAGCATACGACTTACCCTCCATTACGATAACGAAGTACTTTCATCAGCGCGAGTAGTTGTTGACGTCGAATATAGGAGCGATCGTCAACTTGTAAGTTCAATGCTTCATCTGATAAGAGATGATAAATCAACTGCGCCTCTTGTTCGTGCATCATCTGTTCTTCAACCAATCGAATCAGCACATTTTCAACGAGCTGTTCGTTCAAACGTGGATGTTCATGAATGACATCCATCAAACTAGAGAGAACATCTTGTTTTTCGTGTAAAATGACGCGTCGAATACGAATATATCCGCCACCGCCACGTTTACTTTCTACTAAATATCCTTTTTCGACGGTAAAACGTGTGTTGATGACGTAATTGATTTGGGATGGGACACATTCGAATCGTTGTGCGATATCTTGACGTTTGATTTCAATCGCATTTGCCTGACTTTCCTTCAAGACTTGCTTCAAATACTGTTCGATGACATCCGAAATATTTCTCATCTCCACCACCCTCTGACCATCTTTGACTTTTGACTATATTTTATCATTGATTTAAAAAAAGGCAAACGAAAAGCGATGTCTCTCGTTCGAGAGCATCGCTAAAACAAAAAAACGACCGAGCGTATGCTCGGTCGTCCTCTGCGTTGTTGCCTGGCAACGTCCTATCCTCACAGGGGGAGATCCCCCAACTACTTTCGGCGCTGAGACGCTTAACTTCCGTGTTCGGCATGGGAACGGGTGTGGCCGTCTCGCTATCGCCACCAGACTCTACAGGGCTTGTTCCCTGAAAACTGAGGATTCATCAACACAAACCATTAGACTAGATCAAAGCCTCGACCGATTAGTATCATTCAGCTCCACGTGTCGCCACGCTTCCACCCATGACCTATCTACCTCATCGTCTCTGAGGGGTCTTTCTTGATTGCTCAAAGGGAAATCTCATCTCGGAGGGGGCTTCATGCTTAGATGCTTTCAGCACTTATCCCGTCCGCACGTAGCTACCCAGCGGTGCTCCTGGCGGAACAACTGGTACACCAGCGGTGCGTCCATCCCGGTCCTCTCGTACTAAGGACAGCTCTCCTCAAATTTCCTGCGCCCACGACGGATAGGGACCGAACTGTCTCACGACGTTCTGAACCCAGCTCGCGTACCGCTTTAATGGGCGAACAGCCCAACCCTTGGGACCTACTCCAGCCCCAGGATGCGATGAGCCGACATCGAGGTGCCAAACCTCCCCGTCGATGTGGACTCTTGGGGGAGATCAGCCTGTTATCCCCAGGGTAGCTTTTATCCGTTGAGCGATGGCCCTTCCATGCGGAACCACCGGATCACTAAGCCCGACTTTCGTCCCTGCTCGACTTGTAGGTCTCGCAGTCAAGCTCCCTTCTGCCTTTGCACTCTTCGAATGATTTCCAACCATTCTGAGGGAACCTTTGGGCGCCTCCGTTACTGTTTAGGAGGCGACCGCCCCAGTCAAACTACCCGCCTGACACGGTCCTCCAGCCGGATCACGGCTGCGAGTTAGAGACTCTATACGCAAAGGGTGGTATCCCAAGGGTGTCTCCACCGAAGCTGGCGCTCCGGCTTCACAAACTCCCACCTATCCTGTACATCGCGTACAAAGCCTCAATATCAGGCTGTAGTAAAGCTCCATGGGGTCTTTCCGTCCTGTCGCGGGTAACCTGCATCTTCACAGGTACTATGATTTCACCGGGTCTCTCGTTGAGACAGTGCCCAAATCGTTACGCCTTTCGTGCGGGTCGGAACTTACCCGACAAGGAATTTCGCTACCTTAGGACCGTTATAGTTACGGCCGCCGTTTACTGGGGCTTCGGTTCAGTGCTTCTCTTGCGATGACACATCCCCTTAACCTTCCAGCACCGGGCAGGCGTCAGCCCCTATACTTCATCTTGCGATTTAGCAGAGACCTGTGTTTTTGCTAAACAGTCGTTTGGGCCTATTCACTGCGGCTTATGTCGCCATAAGCGTCCCTTCTCCCGAAGTTACGGGACCATTTTGCCGAGTTCCTTAACGAGAGTTATCCCGCGCGTCTTAGAATTCTCATCTCGCCTACCTGTGTCGGTTTGCGGTACTGGCGCCGACCTCCTCACTAGAGGCTTTTCTTGGCAGCGTGAAATCCGGTGCTTCGCCCTATGGGCTCCACGTCACAGCTCAACCTTGTATGCCGGGCGGATTTGCCAACCCGACGGCCTCGCTGCTTGTCCGTGCACTTCCAGTCGCACGGTCACCTTATCCTTCTGCGTCCCCCCATCGTTCAAACGGTGGTACGGCGGTACAGGAATATCGACCTGTTGTCCATCGCCTACGCCTTTCGGCCTCGGCTTAGGTCCAGACTAACCCTGAGCGGACGAGCCTTCCTCAGGAAACCTTAGGCTTTCGACGGAGGGGATTCTCACCCCTCTTTTCGCTACTCACACCGGCATTCTCACTTCCAAGCGCTCCACGGCTCCTCACGATACCGCTTCACTGCT
>NC_012673.1:1615000-1657500 GCF_000023045.1 Exiguobacterium sp. AT1b
CCGCGAACGCTTCGCGTGATTCCGTTTCGTTGATTTGCTTACGAATCGGACCACTACCTTTTAATCCTTTCAAATACCAAGCCGCGTGTTGACGCATTTCGCGTACGGCTGTCAATTCACCTTTGATTGCACTCAACCGGTCGAGGTGCAACATGCAAATATCAATTTTTTCGCGAGCTGCTGGTTCCGGCGGGAGCTCCCCTGTTTCGAGGTACTGGACCGTTTGATAGAGCATCCACGGGTTTCCAAGTGCAGCGCGCCCGATCATGACGGCATCCACGCCATATTGGTCAATGACACGCTTTGCGTCTTGTGGTGTGGCAATGTCCCCGTTCCCTATAATCGGTACGGTCGCGACTTTCTTCGCCTCGCCAATCCAGTCCCAATTCGCGGTTCCTTCATATTGTTGGGCACGCGTACGTCCATGAATGGCAATGGCTGCCGCTCCACCTGTCTGAGCCGCCTTCACATTGTCCAAAATAAAGATGTGATCATCGTCCCAACCAAGGCGCATTTTCACCGTGACCGGTTTTTCGACGACATTCGTGACGGCATTCACCATCTCATATACTTTATCCGGGTCGAGTAACCACTTCGCCCCTGCGTCACACTTCGTCACTTTCGGTACGGGACAACCCATGTTGATATCAATGATATCCGCGTTGGTGTTTTGGTCGACGTACTGCGCCGCTCTGACGAGTGTATCTTTCGAACCGCCGAAGATTTGTAAACTGAGCGGTTTCTCTCGTTCATCGACGTATAGCATGCGCATCGTCCGAGCATTCTCGAGCAAGATGCCTTTATCACTGACCATTTCGGCACAGACGAGTCCCGCTCCGAACTCTTTTGCAATCAAACGGAAAGCGGGATTGGTCACGCCGGCCATCGGCGCGAGGACTGCACGGTTTTTAATCTCTATGTTTCCAATCTTAAAGCCTGTCAAGACAACACATCCTTCATTTCACCAAATTCGTAAGCAACTGTAACCGGACGACATCTTGGCGGTCCGTCATTGGTAACCCTTCAAGCCAAGAGGCGACCGTCCGTCCTCGAACGACGAGTTCTGGTGCGATCTCTGCTAACGGGGCAAGAACAAATGCACGTTCCTGCATGCGCGGATGCGGAACCGTTAAGTGTTCTGATTGTATATCTTCCCCGTTATAAAAGAGGATGTCAAGGTCGATGGTACGCGGTCCGTTCTTAAATAGACGTTCCCGTCCTAATCGTTGTTCGATCTGTTGAAGCGTTTTGAGCAGTTCGTCCGAGGATTGGCGACTCTCGACTTCGACCACCATATTAAAAAACGAAGGTTGCTCTGTATATCCGACAGGAGCCGTCTCATAGACCGACGACTGTTTCGTGACACGGAGACCCGTTCGCTCCATCTCATCGATTGCCGCAGACAACTGCCCAGCCCGATCTCCAATGTTTGCTCCTAATGCAATATAAATCATGACGTCCGTCCCCTTGTCATCTCGATTGCCACTGAGTCATAGTGTCCCGGGATGGGTGGGTCCGGTTTAATCACTTTAACCGTCACACGTTGAATCAACTCATTATGCGCCAACACGGCTGTCGTGATGCGTTCTCCGAGTGTTTCCAGCAAATTGACCGGTTCTCCCGTCACAATATCTTCCGTCAATTGATACAAGCCGGCATAGCTGACCCCATTGTTCAAGTCATCCGAACGTCCCGCAGGCGCGAGATCTAGTTCACACATTAAATCCACGTGAAACCGTTGACCGAGACGGTTTTCTTCTTCAAACACCCCATGATACCCGTAAAAACGCATCCCGTTCACAAATATTTTATCCATGTCCGTTCCCCCCAATCATCGCATCCATCATCTTCGCAGCACGGGCGTTCGCTTTGACGTCGTGCACACGCACCCAGTCGCATCCTTTCATGATGCCAAGACACGTCGTCGCAATCGTTCCTTCGAGCCGTTCCTCTGTCGGTAAATCGAGTGTATGCCCGATAAACGACTTACGCGACGTGCCGAGCAGAACAGGATACCCAAGACGTGTGATCACGTCGAGATGATTCATGAGTTCAAGGTTTTGCGCCACGTCTTTCGCAAATCCGATGCCCGGATCTAACCAAATGTGCTCATCCCTTACGCCTGCCGCATGTGCAATCTCAATTGATTCCTGTAGATCGCTAACCACATCTTCAATGAAATGATGGTAGTCCCGGTCTGTTCGGTTGTGCATGAGAATGATGGGAACCTCACATTCGAAAGCGACACGTGCCATCGAGCGGTCTCCCCATTTCGAACCCCATACGTCATTGATGATCGTCGCACCGGCCTCGATTGCCGCTCTCGCCACCATCGGCTTATACGTATCAATCGAAATCGGAACATCGATTTCGTTTTTCAGTCGACGGATGATTGGGACGACACGTTCAATCTCTTCTTCCTCGGAAACAAGTACTGCGCCCGGCCTTGTCGATTCTCCACCGATATCAATCGCATCGGCACCTTCTTGTACGAGTTGTTTCGCATGTCGTACAGCTTCCTCGATTGCCGTATACCGTCCCCCATCCGAAAACGAGTCCGGGGTCACGTTTAAAATACCCATGATTTTCGTCATGTTTCCGCCTCCTAACCAAGTGAGCGAACGAGTTTCGCCCACACTTCGTTAAATCGTACCCCGTCTTTACCGGGGTATCTCAGATTTCCATAATGCGTCACCGGAGCGACTTGTTGGATTGAATTCGTCATCCAAATCTCTTTCGCTGCAGTCAATTCTTCAAATGTCACGGGTTGTTCGACTACAGAGAAATGGTCCATCACCCATTGTCGCGTCACACCTGCGAGTGCTCCGCTCGAGAGCGGAGTCGTGTATAACCTATCATCTGGACCGACCCAAAAGATGTTCGACACGAGCCCTTCCACTACACGTCCATGCTCGTCCGCAAATAGTCCTTCAGCACTCTGGTCTTGTAAGGTCCGTTTCCCAAGGATATTGTTCATGTAATGATGCGATTTTAATCGAAAAGCCGCTTCAGGACGACTTCTCGGAAACGGGATCGGTTCGACCCGTTTCTCCTGTGGCACAACTTCTGAGGATAGCGGTTTGACAATCATGGTGACGTTCGGTGTCTCATAACGACCCGCGTAGAGACCGAGGGGCGCAACTCCTGCCGACACGTTCAAGCGGATATAAAGGTCGGGTGCATCGTTTTGACGGCACAGTTGCTGAATCGCCGTCCCGATTTCTTCTTTCGTGTATGGAAAATCGATCCACAGCTCATCGAGACTCTTCATCAAGCGCTCCCAGTGGGCATCGAACAGGAAAGGAACGAATTCATATGTACGGAACGTCTCGAACAAGCCCATTCCATACAAGAAGCCGTGATCTTCAACCGGAATCAACACCTTCTCTCGTTCGACTAACTCTCCATTATGCCAATACCACATGACGATACTCCTCGATAAAGTTTCGAATCATTTCCTTCCCGTGCTCAGTCAAAATCGCTTCAGGGTGATATTGCACCCCTTCGATCGAAAGCGTTCGGTGACGGAGTGCCATGATTTCTCCAGTCTCCGTCTCTGCAGTGACCACTAGACATTCTGGTAGAGACGAACGCTCCACGGCCAACGAATGATAACGGGTCACAATCGTCTGTTGTGGAATCTCCTTGAAAATCGATTTTCCGTCATGTTGAATCTTCGACGTTTTTCCATGCATGAGCCGCTCCGCATGGACAACTTCTCCGCCGAACGCTTGCGCAATCGCCTGATGCCCGAGACAAACCCCTAAAATCGGGATACGACCTGCGAACGCTCGGATTGCCTCAACGCTAATTCCCGCCTCATTCGGAGTGCAAGGTCCCGGCGAAATGACAAGATAACTCGGGGCAAGCGCCTCAATCTCTTGAATCGTGACTTCATCGTTTCGATACACGACCAGTTCTTGACCGAGTTCACCGAAATATTGCACCAAGTTATACGTAAATGAGTCATAGTTGTCGATCAATACAATCATGTCGTTTCCTCCGTCATGTGTTTCGCCGCCCATAGCGCCTTCGCTTTGGACAGGGATTCTTCATATTCCGAGACCGGATCCGAATCAATCACGATACCTGCTCCCGCTTGAACGTATGCGATTCCGTCTTTCACGACCATCGTTCGAATGGTGATATTGAAGACAAGGTCGTCATTCCAACTTAACCATCCATATGAACCGGTGTAGAGTCCCCGGCGAACTGGTTCGAGTTCTTCGATGATTTCCATCGTCCGAATTTTCGGGGCGCCGGTGATGGTGCCGCCTGGGAACATCGCTGCCAGCGCTTCGGCTCCTGATACTTCATCTTGAATCGTACCCCGTACGTTCGAGACGATATGTTGCACGTGTGAGTATTTCTCAATCACCATCAATTCATCAACATGAACGCTGCCATATGCCGCCACCTTGCCAAGGTCGTTCCGTTCGAGGTCGACGAGCATGACGTGTTCTGCTCGCTCTTTCTCGTTTTCAAGCAACGTGTTCGCCAACTCTAGGTCTTCCACATCATCTTTCCCACGTGGACGCGTACCCGCGATCGGGCGCGTCGAAATGTCGGTTCCATGTTTTTCAAGCAACAACTCTGGTGAAGCGGAGACCATCGTCAAAGCGTCGTCCACGAAATATCCCATATAAGGAGATGGATTCATTTGTCGCAACGTATCATATACACGACGCGGGTCAGCGAGAAGCGGTTCAGACTGCCGAACGCTCAAGTTCACTTGGAACACGTCCCCTTCTACGATATAGGACTGAATCCGTTTGACCGCTTCAACAAACTCTTCCTGGGACATGGAGCGCGATCGCTCTACCGATGACTGCCTTGTCGGCTTGAACGCGTAATGCGACTCGACGTTCCACATGGCCGCCAATCGGTCCGCCTTACGTTCTGCACCTTCCTCCGCCGTCACCATCAAGTACAGAGTCGAATCCACTTCATCGAACACCGCCACCTCATCAAACAGAAGAAACGAGACGTCTGGTGTCGACAAATCATCCTCCGCTTGCTCAGGGAGACGTTCAATCGTCCGGGCCACATCATAACTGACATACCCAATCATGCCACCAAAGAAAGGAGGAGCCCCTTCCGGACGCTCGGCCTCAAATCGCTTCCGTACCTCACTGACGAGCTCAAGCGGCTTTCCGTATAGTGTTTCGGTCGTATCGCCCACTTGCAAGAGTCCGACACCGTCTTTTACATGAAAGCGACCGAACGGCTCGATTCCCGCAATCGTATACCGTCCCGCTCTCCCACTCTCTAACCATGCATGATACGGTTGATCCGCTGTCAATGTCATGTATGCCTCATACATCTTCTCTTTCGTCATCCGCTTTGTTCTGAACGCAGTCGATCTCACATGTCATTCCTCCGTCTATTCATTCATGCCTTTTATTGTACACAAGAAAAGGCAGCAATCGAAAGAGAATGTCTCTCGATTACTGCCTGAAATGTTATACGCGACTCTCGTTTGACTCTTCATCAAACTGATAGAGCGGTGTGCTCAAGTAACGTTCACCGTTTGACGGGATAATCGCCAATACGTTTTTCCCTTTACCAAGACGTTTCGCTGTATCAAGCGCTGCCGCAATCGCAGCTCCTGAAGAGATACCACCGAGGACACCGTTCGTACGTGCCGCCTGACGAGCGTATTCGAACGCTTGCTCTGTCGTGATTTGAAGAACCCCTTCATAAATCTCCGTGTCGAGGATTGATGGAACGAATCCAGCCCCAATCCCTTGAATCTTATGAGGTCCCGGCTTCCCGCCTGATAAGACAGGTGAATCGACCGGTTCAACGGCGAGAATTTTTACGTCCGGGTACTTCGCCTTCACGACTTTACCTGCTCCAGTAATGGTACCGCCTGTCCCGACTCCGGCAATCAAAGCGTCGACTGAAAGTCCTGATTCTTCAAACGCCTCCACAATCTCAGGTCCCGTCGTCATTTCATGAACGTTCGGGTTGGCTGCGTTATTGAATTGTTGCGGGAGGAAGTAGCCATGTTTCTCGGCTTCTTCAGTAGCGCGACGAATCGCTCCACCCATCCCTTCAGGTCCTGGTGTCAAAATCAATTCGGCCCCGTATCCACGAAGGAGGTTTCGGCGTTCCATGCTCATCGTTTCAGGCATGACGAGAATGGCTTTATATCCTTTTGCGGCACTGACCATCGCGAGCCCGATGCCCGTGTTTCCGCTTGTTGGCTCGATGATTGTATCACCTGGCTTCAAGATACCGTCTTTTTCGGCCGCTTCGATCATGGCGAGGGCGATCCGGTCTTTGACGCTTGATCCCGGGTTCATATATTCGAGCTTCAGATACACGTTGGCATCCTCTGGTCCAGTCATTCCGTTCAATTTCACAATCGGAGTCTTTCCAATCAAGTCTGTTACTGAGTTTACGATACGCATTGCATTTCCTCCTTCATAATTCCGACTATTCCGATATTGTTATCATACCCTATCGAATTGAAAATATGCAATTTGGAACGTTGCTTACGCCTGTGCCTGAACTTTCATCGTCTCTAACTGTTCCGCTGAGAAATGATACTTTTCGCCACAGAAATGACATACGGCTTCGGCTCCACCATCTTCTTCAATCATCTGACGAATCTCTTCTTTTCCGAGACCGATAATGGCACTTTCCATTCGTTCACGGCTGCATGTGCAGTTGAACTGGATCGGGTTCGTGTCGAGGACATCAAGGCTATCGCCAAGGAGTAATTGAAGCATTTCTTCTGGTGTTTTTTCTTCCCCGATCAAAACAGATACGGGTGGGAACGTCTGAAGTGCTTTTTCGAGCGCTTGTACCGTCTCTTCAGAAGCGTTCGGGAGCAACTGGACGATGATTCCGCCTGCCGCAAGAATCGATTCATCTTCCGGTAAGACGAGGACACCCGCTCCGACGACTGACGGCACTTGCTCAGATGTTGCGAAATAGTACGTGAAGTCTTCACTGATTTCGCCCGTTTGAATCTCTGAAGAACCACCGACATAGTCTTTCAAGCCTAAGTCTTTAATGACAGAGATGGTTCCTTTCCCGACGGCTTCGCCGACTTTCAATTTCGTCATTCCTTGTTCGTTGACGAATGTGCCGCCATCGACACGCGGGTATGACACATATCCACGAACATCTCCTGCTGTATCTGCGTCCACGATGATTTTCCCGATTGGACCATCACCTTCTACCTTAAGCGTGACACGCGCTGCACCTTTTTGCATCGCTCCAATCATCGAACCGATTGTCATCGTCCGTCCGAGGGCAGCTGAAGCAACCGGTGTCGTTTGATGACGAAGTTGCGTCTCATATACCGTTTTTGTCGTGCGTGCGGCAAAGGCACGAACCTCTCCGTTAAAACCGAGGGCACGAACGAGATAGTCATCCTTCATCTGGTCGAGTAATGCTTGTTGTTCTGTATGAATCATATGATGTAACTCCTTTAGTTTACTTTTGATTGCGCTCGTAAATGAGACGGAGGCCTTCGAGTGTCAGGAACGAATCCACATGGTCAATCGTCTCTGCATGTTCACTGATCAATCGTGCCAGCCCGCCCGTTGCAATGACAGTCGCTTCACCGACTTCACGCTTCATCCGATTCACGATACCGTCCACTTGGGCCACATATCCATAATATGTCCCCGATTGCATCGCTTGAATCGTGTTCTTCCCAATGACTGTCGGCGGAGTCGCCAATTCAATCCGAGGTAGTTTCGCGGCACGCTGATAGAGTGCCTCCACTGAAATCATGATACCTGGTGAGATGATTCCGCCATGGTAACGACGTTTCTCATCGATGTAACAATACGTGGTTGCCGTCCCAAAATCAACAATTATGAGCGGACCGTCATACTTGGCGATCCCAGCCACCGCGTTGACAATTCGGTCGGCCCCGACTTCGCGAGGGTTCTCGACATGAATGTCCAACCCTGTCTTCACACCTGGTCCCACAACGATTGGACGTACATTGAAGTATCGTTGCGACATTTGTTCAAGTGGGAAAATAACAGGAGGTACGACAGAGGATAAGATGACCCCTTCGACCTGTTCGAACGAAACGTTCGAATGATCAAATAACGATTTCACCAGCATGCCGTACTCGTCGGTCGTTTTTGTACGATCCGTTGAGATGCGCCAATGGTGTACGAGATTGTCTCCATCGTACATCCCGAGAACAATATTTGTATTTCCAACATCAATCACTAAAATCATGATATAGTTCCTCACTTTGTTGTCAATTGCAGTTCGCTCGAATTATAACACGAAAAAAGACGAATGCCTCGTCAAGGGCATTCGTCTCATTCATTAACGTGATTCGTTATTCGGACGTTCTGTCGGTGTCGCTTCTGGCTTATCGCCTTCAGGTACGACATCCGGCTGACTGTCTTGGACAACTTCAGGTTGATCGACGACTTGACCGTGTTGAACGGCTGCATCATCTTTCTTCGCTGCGTCATCCGCATCCGTCGATCCATCCACGTCCTCTTCCGGCTCATGCGGGAGATACTCGCGTGTCTTGATCAAATGACGAATCTGTTTCGAGTCAAGCGTCTCGACATCAAGCAACGTCTTCGCAACGAGTTCGAGATCTTCGCGACGATCTGTCAAAATCTGTTTCGCTTTCGCGTAACAGCGATTGATGATGTCTCGAATCTCCAAATCGATTTCTTGCGCAATCGCATCCGAGTAGTTCTGCTCTGTCTGGAAATCACGACCAAGGAAGACTTGTCCGCCATGGTTTGAACCGAGCTGGAGCGGTCCGAGTTTATCACTCATCCCGTAATCCATGACCATCTTACGTGCGATACCAGTTGCACGTTGGAAGTCATTGCTCGCTCCCGTCGACACTTCACCAAAGATGACATCTTCGGCGACGCGCCCACCAAGAAGACCGACAATCTTGTCTTCGAGTTCAGGTTTCGTCATGAAGTAACGATCTTCTTTTGGAAGCATGACGACATATCCGCCCGCGTTTCCGCGTGGAACGATCGTCACTTTGTGTACTTCATCCGCATTCTCAAGCTCGAGACCGATGATTGTGTGACCTGCTTCGTGATATGCAACAATGTTGCGCTCTTTTTCAGAGATGATGCGGCTCTTCTTCGAAGGACCTGCGATGACGCGGTCAATCGCTTCTTCCACATCGACAACTGAAACGGCTGTACGGTTCGAACGTGCCGCAACGAGTGCCGCTTCGTTCAAGAGGTTCTCCAAGTCTGCCCCAGAGAAACCAGGCGTACGTTGTGCGATCGACTTCAAGTCCACCGTCGAATCGAGTGGCTTGTTGCGCGCATGGACTTTCAATACTTCTTCGCGTCCTTTGACATCCGGACGATCGACCGTGATTTGACGGTCAAAACGACCTGGACGAAGGAGGGCTGGGTCAAGGATATCTGGACGGTTTGTCGCCGCTACCATGATGATCCCTTCGTTATCACTGAATCCATCCATCTCAACAAGGAGTTGGTTCAATGTTTGTTCACGCTCATCGTGTCCACCACCGAGACCGGCACCACGCTGGCGACCGACCGCATCGATTTCATCGATGAAGATGATACATGGCGCATTCTTTTTCGCGTTTTCGAACAAGTCACGAACACGTGACGCCCCGACCCCGACGAACATCTCAACGAAGTCCGAACCTGAGATCGAGAAGAACGGAACACCGGCTTCACCGGCTACCGCACGAGCCAAGAGTGTTTTACCTGTCCCTGGAGGACCTACGAGTAAGACCCCTTTTGGAATACGTGCGCCGAGTTTCGAGAATTTGCGAGGATCTTTCAAGAATTCAACGACTTCGATGAGTTCTTGCTTCTCTTCATCCGCTCCAGCCACATCTTTGAATGTGACGCGACGTTTCTCTTGGTCGTATAGTTTCGCCTTCGATTTCCCGAAGTTCATCACACGACCACCGCCGCCACCGCCTTGCGCCTGGTTCAACAAGAAGAAGAACAAGATGAAGATGATAATGAACGGTAAAATCGCGAAGACGATGCTGAACCAGCTACTGTTGGATTCAGCCTCCTCGATTTGAATATCCGTATTCGCTCGAAGCTGCGTTAATACATCCGCATATTCCGCTTCGTTCGCTGGAATGTTTGTTTCATAACGTTGGTCTTCATCTCCTGTAAGATCGCCTGTAATCGAGATAGCCCCCGGGATTTCTTGTACGGTTGCCGTCTCAATCCGATCATCTTCCACATATTCTAGGAATTTCGAATACGAGAGCGTTTCACTCTGACTATTCGGATTCTGCAAATATTGAAGGAACAAGATCAAGGCTAGGAAAATCACACCAAAAACCAATGTGTTTTTCACTGCACGATTCATTCTCTGCCTCCTATTCCGAGAAACGATGTTCTCGCCCATTCAGTATATGCCTATACTTTGGGGATTTCCTTTATCTTACCACGTCACATTTTCAAAAGAAAAACGTTAGCCCCCGTAAACGCTCGGCTTGAGCACACCGACATAAGGAAGGTTACGATATTTCTCTTCATAATCGAGACCGTAGCCGACAACGAATTCGTGTGGAATCACGAAACCGCTATAGTCTGCTGATAAACCATTTTTACGGCCAGTCGGCTTATCCAGAAGCGTGACAATCTTCACAGACTTCGCTTTACGGTATTTAAGAAGATCGACGAGATAACCAAGCGTCAATCCACTATCAATAATATCTTCTACAATCAAGATGTCGCGTCCTTCTACAGATGTATTTAAATCTTTCTCGATTTTCACTTCACCTGTCGAAGAAGTTCCTCCGTGATACGTCGACACGTCCATGAAGTCCATCTCTAAATGGATGTCCATTTCTTTGACGAGGTCCGACATGAACGGCATCGCGCCTTTCAATACACATACGAGAAGTGGGAACTCTTCTTTATAGTCTTCGCTCAATGTTCCAGCGAGTTCTTTCACCTTTTCTTGAATCTCTTCACGTGAGATTAAAATTTTCTCCATATCGTTCATTAATGACATCTTGAAATCCTCCTCTTTCTGTTTCGACACAATCATCATTTTACCATTAATCGTAGACAAATCGCATCCGACTTGTCTAGAAAATCTGAAACTCTTACCCCGACAATCGCGAGAATTCGCCCTGAGGCGTCCTCAAGCAACGGGAGAGTCGGTCGAATGGTTCGTTCAACCTTTTCATCGATTAGGATGCGGGACACTTTTTTTGTCCCCACGTTCAACTTCATCCGGTCCCCCGGAGCGAGCGAACGAATCGTCAACGGGCAAGTGATTTCATTTAGTGGAATACCTTCTCGCCCTTCTTCGATGGACAGCGAAACCGTGCGCTTTCCAAATTGAACGACAGCCGGCAACGACTCGACCTGAATGGGATGAAGTGACGCTTCTGCTGAACGTTGTACAAGATTAAGTACCCTATTCTGCTTCATCATGAACCACTCACCCGACAGGTGGTATGTACCGGTATCCTTTTGACTCGTCCTTAGCTTCTCAAGCGCCTCATTGACCTCTACCCCATAGCGACGGGATAGCAAGCGAGCGACCGTATACCGTTCGAGCGAGGATAAGCGATTGAATTCATCAAGTTTCACATGAAACGCTTTCATTCCAAGCTCTACGTTTGCTTCAATCCATTGCTCACATGACTGGTAACGCCTGTCCCATTCAGCGTATACCTGTTTCGCCGTATCGTATACATCGTCAACGACTGTTGGCCACACTTGTTTCAGCCTCGGAATGATTTCATGACGGATCCGGTTCCGTAAATAGGTCACTTCCTGATTGGTGGCATCTTCCCTCCAGGCAAGTTCGTTCTTCCTAGCGTACTCGATGAGTTGAGCCTTTGTTTCTTTTAATAAAGGACGGATCAACGTCCCACGCCCGAACACTCTTCTCTCGGGAATTCCTTTCACTTCGATCACGTTTCGGTGAAGTTGAATGAGCACCGTCTCCAATACATCATCCGCATGATGAGCCGTGGCCAGTGTATCATATCCATGTTCATTCATGACGTCTTCAAAAAAGTGATAACGGGCCTTACGGTAATGAGCCTGTGACGCTCCTTCTTGAAAATGGAGACGCGTCCCATGAAACGCGACTTGATAGGATGCCGCTACGTGCGCGACGAACGTGTACTCTTCATCTGATGCTTCTCGTAAGCCATGATGGACGTGCGCTACCCCCACATCCCATCCTTGCTTGACGAGACGGTCCAATAAGACGATGGAATCGACTCCACCGGACACAGCGACGAGTACCTTTTTCATGAATTCCCTCCTTGATATAACAAAAGAAGCCATCTCGATTGAGATGGCTTCTTTACGCTTAGGTTAAGTGACCCGTACGGGATTCGAACCCGTGTTACCGCCGTGAAAGGGCGGTGTCTTAACCGCTTGACCAACGGGCCTAAATAAAATGGTAGCGGCGGAGGGAGTCGAACCCACGACCTCACGGGTATGAACCGTACGCTCTAGCCAGCTGAGCTACACCGCCATGTTATTGTTGTGTCCTAAGCACATTTTCTATAATAACCAGTCACCATTCGAGTGTCAATTCTTTTTTTATATTTTTTTAAGAAAAAAATCGTGCATAGTGTCGTCTTAACCACTATACACGATTTTGTACCGTTTTTACATCATGCTTCTGATGCGACTTGACGATATTTTTTCTTCCATGCAATGCGGAAGTATGCCCATAGTAAGGCAAAGCATCCGGCAGCCACAAATACTAAATAGGTTGTCGCCGTCTGCAAGTACTGCGCACCATCTGCCGATAAAATTTCTTTATATCCGGCAACCGTATATGTCATTGGAAGCAGTGCATTGAACGGTTGCAACGCTCTTGGAATCAATTCAAGCGGGAACGTCCCGGCTGACGTCGTCAATTGTAAAATCAACAAGACGATCGCCACGAAACGTCCAGGGTTTCCGAGTGTTGTCACGAGCAACTGTACGATAAAGAGGAACGTGATGCTCGTCAACCAGCTGAAACCGAAGAATTTCAACGGTTCGCTCACTTCAAGACCGAGCAGTTGCACCATCGCCACATCGAGAATCAAGGCTTGCAGGAATCCGACGACCATGAGGACACCAGATTTCGACAATACCCACGATAGACTACGTTTCGGACGTCCTGCTGGATCGTATAACGGATAAACGATCGAGAGAAGGAGTGCCCCAACGAAAAGTCCGAGCGACATGAAGTATGGAGCGAATCCAGTACCGTAGTTAGGCACCTCGTGAATCGAGTTGTCGACGAGCGACACTGGACCGGCCATCATCTCGACGTTGTCATCCGTTAAACCGATGTCTGCGTCTTTCGCACCTTTCACTAAGGCGTCACGAAGTTCATCGCTACCTGATGCGAGCTCCTTCATGCCGTCAGCGAGTTCACCGCTACCGTCTGAAAGTTCTTCTCCACCATTCGCGAGCTGATTCGCGCCATCCGTCAGCTTGCTCGTTCCGGCTCCGGCACTCTTCGCGCCTTCGGCCAGTTCACGACTTCCTGACTGCAGCTTTTGACCACCATCCGCTAACTGATTCGCACCATTCACCAATTCACTTGTACCGGTGCTTGCGCTCTTCGCTCCATCCGCAAGCTTCTCGCTACCTTCAGACAACTGTCCGGTCGCGTCTACAAGCTTGTCACTTCCAACGGCGAGTTCAGTTGTCCCATCTTGAAGTTGTGTCGCGCCTTGATTGAGCTTCGCACTCGCTGACACAAGTTCTTGGGAACGATCGGCCGCCGTTTGCGTACCTTGCTCGATTTGACTTGAACCACTTGCCAACGCGTTCGCACCTTCGGCTAATTTCGTTTGACCGGCACTCAAGTCAGAAAGTCCAGTCGACAGTTTGTTTGCACCTGTACCTGCCTGATCAAGACCTGCACCAAGTGCGACCTGTCCTTCTTTCACTTTTGCAGCACCAGCGGATAGTTGATCAAACCCGGCTGCCGTCTCTTGCTTCCCATCGCTCAGTTGTGCCGCGATGGCTTGAAGCATTTCAGGTGATGCCGATTGACCCGACTCAGCGAGTGCTGTCAATTGTCCAATCAACTCATCTTGTTTCGCAGTCAATTCAGACTTCATTTGTCCGATCCCATTGACCACGTCTGTTTGACCCGCGACAAGTGCCGCGTTTCCATCCTTCGCCTGAGTCAACGCTCCTGTGAGTTTTGTGGCACCATCCTGTAATGCAGATGCCCCCTCTTTTGAGCGCTCGATGCCGGCAGCAAGGTCTTGAACACCTTGGTTCAACGTCTTCGCACCTGTGTGTAGTTCATCTAGTTTCGATGCGAACGCCCCTGTTCCGTCAACGAGTTGGCTCGTCCCGCCTTGTAAGGCAGAAGCGCCCTCGCTGACACGATGGACCCCGTCCGCAAGTGAGGCTGAGCCCTCGTACACTTGTTGACTGCCATCTGCGAGTGCAGATGAGCCATCAGCCAATTGCGAAACACCATCACGTAATTGACTTGCTCCATTCGCGAGCTCCCGTTGTTTCGAAGCGAGAAGCTTCGTCCCATCCGCGAGTTCAGATGAACCATCGGCCAACTGAGTCATCCCATCGTTTAATTGGCTTGCTCCATCCGCGAGCTCACGCTGTTTCGAAGCGAGAAGCTTCGTCCCGTCCGCTAGTTTGACGGCACCGTCTTTCGCTGACGTTGAGCCGTCCGCAAGTGTCGTTGCACCATCTGCGGCCTCACCGAGTCCGTCTGCCACATCGTTCAATCCGTCTTTCAACGCACTGACATACTGTTTCGAGACTTCGGTCGACAGTTCCGCTTTGACTTGTTCCATCGCGGAACCACCGATTTGTGCAGCCAAGAAGTTATACGATTCATTCGCGATGTACTTCAGTTCGAGTTGCTCCGGATGTTCATCTAAAGCAGTCGTCGCTTTTTCTGAAAAGTCTTCTGGAATCTCAATCGCCATGTAGTAGTCATGGTCTTTTAGTCCAGATTCCGCTTCTTCCTTCGTCGTTTCGACGAACTCGAACGCCTCCGAATCCAACAGCTTATCAATGAGGTCATCTCCGATTGCAAGCGACTCTCCTTCAAACGTTGCCCCTTTGTCTTCATTGACGATGGCGACCGGCAAATCTTTCATCTGTCCATACGGATCCCAAAAAGCCCATAAGAACATACCGGCGTACATTAACGGTACGAGTGCGACTGCGAGAATCGGAACCAACACACGTGGGTTCTTAAAGATACTTCGCCACTCCGCCGTCCACAGTTTCCATCCATTCATTTTTTCTCTCCACCTTCACTTATAAAACATAACTATTTTTTCATGTTCCCTATTTTGCTCCCTTCCTCGAAAAAAAGCAACTCTTTTAGTTATTTTTTATAAATTTTTTAAACAGAAAAAAAGCCATGAACGAAAATGTTCATGGCTCGTCTCATTACAAGACCTCTATGGTTACGAGTAGAAGCTAATTGGTATACGAAGGATTACCCGCGCTTGGCTCCGCGTCCACCGCGTTTTGAGTCTGTTTGACGTTTTAACGTCGAAAGACGCTCGTCGCTATCTTTCAAGAACTTACTCATCAATGTATCGAATGTTTCTGGTTCGCGACGTTGTTCACGACGACCGCCACCACGTGGGCCACCACCGCGTGGACCGCCGCCGCCGCGTGGACCACCTTGACCTGGGCCGCCTGGACGTGGGCCACGAGAGAAACGCTCACCAGCTGGACGCTCAGGACGCTCAGGACGTTCGCTTACAGGACGGTCGACTGCTTTCTTGATGGACAACCCGATTTTCCCATCATTTTCGACGTTCAACACTTTTACCGTGACTTCTTGACCGACAGTCAACACTTCGTTAATGTCTTTGACGTAAGAGTCTGCCACTTCACTGATGTGTACTAATCCTGTCTTGCCATTTGGGAGCTCGACGAACGCTCCGAAATGCGTAATCCCTGTAACCTTACCTTGTACCTTGCTTCCTACTTCAATTGACATAAAATAATGTACTCCTTTTTTGATTGATTCTTCCTAATTATACGAGTCGTTTCCCTAACGGTCAACGAACCGACTTATTCCTCTGGGGAGAAGTAGAAAATAATCTCACCATCTTTAGAGAAAAGCAGTTCGTTTCGTGCTAAGTTCGCGATATAATCCTCATCCTGTAACCGTTCCACTTGCTCTTTCAACTCATCCTGTTCGGCCTGCTGTTCACGCAACTCCACTTTCGCTTGTGCGTAAGCTTGTTGCTGGTCCGATACATACCCTACTTTCGAGAAGTAACTCTGTCCAATCAACACCATGACAAATAAAAACAGGAGAGAGGCTGCCGCCAAACGACGTCGAAGATGAACTCGTCGGCGATGCGTATCTTTTTCTAGCTGTTCTCTACGCTCATCTAGCGCTCGAATGCGTCGTTGTCGATCCATCGGATTACGTCCGTTCATCGCCTCATCCCCCTCCTCTTAATACATTAAGTATACTTTTTTTTATGAGTTGATACTACCGTCCATCTTCTCTTCTTTAAGTAAACGATACATTTCTTTCGCATCTTCTTTACGTGCATGTTCTGCGATTGAATCGATGACGACCGTGACGAGTTTGTTTCCGAAGCGAATTTGTAACTCATCTCCGACTTTGACTTCTGTACTCGCCTTCGCGACTTGCCCATTCAGTTGAATTCGTCCTTGGTCCGCCACTTCTTTTGCCAACGTGCGACGCTTGATTAGACGTGACACTTTTAAAAACTTATCTAGTCTCATAAACCTTTCTCCTTTGCCTCGTTCCAAAGCGCATCCATCTGTTCGAGTGTCATCTGGTGAAGGTCACCGTTCGCTTCCACGTACTCGAATCGACGTTTGAACTTTCGGTTCGTCTGTTCTAATGCTTGCTCGGCATTCAGCCCAACGTATCGCGCAATGTTCACGATGGAGAACAATACGTCTCCAAGTTCCGATTCATCACTTAGGTCTTCATGCCATTCTTTTAACTCTTCTTCCAGTTTTTCGAAGGCACCGGATACGTCATCCCACTCAAATCCGACGTGAGCCGCTTTCTTTTGAAGTTGCTCCGCTCGCATCAATGAAGGTTGGTCGACGAGAACACCATCGAGTTGCGATTGTTTCTTTTCCCCTTTTTCCGTCTGTTTAATCGTATTCCAGTTTTTCACCACGTCAGAGGCATCTTCGACGGTGACATCGCCAAAGACGTGCGGATGGCGGCGTACCATCTTCTCACTGATGGAACCGATTACGTCACGAATATCGAAATAGCCTTCATCTTCTCCGATTTGAGCATGCAACATCACTTGAAGCAAGACGTCACCGAGTTCTTCGATGATGGCATCATCGTCTTCTGCATTGATCGCTTCAATCAACTCATACGCCTCTTCTAATAAATACTTGCGAAGTGACGCATGCGTCTGTTTACGATCCCACGGGCACCCGTCTGGTCCTCGAAGCGTTGCGATGATCTGTTTGAGTGTCGCAAAATCCTTCGCCAAATACGATTCATCCTCGAGCGGCGGAACGTAGAGCGTCGTCAAGTTGTTCACTTCCGCCATCCGGTCCATTTCGAATAACGGGATGTGCGCGATCCGCTCTTCTGTCGTACCGGCTGCCGTCACAAGGGTGACGGGATGGTCATCCGGATACCGTTCCATCAATTGCACTTTGACGTCACCCGCCACGAATCCATCGTACACTTGCCCGATGAGGACATGTTGAGTCACCTGCAAACGTTCAAGGTCGAGCGCAGTCGCATCGAGCAGTTGAAATCCATTGATTGGATCGATCCGGAGCGCCTGGAACATGGCATCGAGGAAGCTCTGTCCACCGAGCACATGCAGATCGGCTCCCCTTTCCACCAATAGTTCGACGGTCCGTTCCGCTACGAACGGGTGGCCCGGTACGGCGTATGTGATCGCCATTTCTTCACTTTTACTCAATAACGTCTCGACAATCTGGTCGTATACTTCTTCAAACGTATCACTCGATTCATAGACCGAATCAAATGATTCGAACACGAGTCCTTCCGCTTCTAACTCTTGTACGACAGGGTGTTCTTTTGTGCGCAACCAGACGAGCGGTTGCTGTTTTAAATGGCGGTACACACCGAGCGGCAATTGATTCAACTCACCAGACCCGAGTCCGACCACCGTGATTGTATAACCCATATTAGTTCTCCTTTTTCTCGAGCACGTCGAGCAGACGACTTCCGAACGGGATCAGTTCCCATTCCGCAAGTGACAGCATTCGCGTACTCCATAGTCTCCATATATAGAGGACGGCACAGCTACACACCATTCCGATTAACCAACCGAACGCAGTGATTCGCGAGTCGACCCACATCTGACCTAGCCAGTTTAACACGGCAATGAGGATCAGCATGGGTACGAGAGCTTTCCATAGCGACTTATAGTGTTTCGATCGAAATGACCCGAGCGGAATCGAGCGGTCGAGCGCCCGGAAATTATAGAACGCCATCGCTAAAAATCCAATGGATGTTCCGATTGCCGCGCCTTCAATTCCGTAACTCGGTACGAGCCATGCGTTTACCGCACTTTTCACTAACATTGCGACGACCATGCTCCGTGCCGCGACCCACTCTCGGTCAATCGCCTGCAAACATGTCATGCTCGCAATCGCCAAGGAGGCAGCGAACGTGCTCGTCGCTAAGAAGACAAGGGCTCGTGTCCCAGATTCATCTTCAAACAGGGCCACATTTAAGAAAAACATGACACCCATCAATCCGATAGTCGCTGCACCAGCAATCGCTGTCGTCACACGAATCATCGACCGGAGTCCCTGCGTCGTCTTTTGCAGATGACCTGCCCGATAATGACGGACGAGCGTCGGCACATTGGCCATCCCGATGGTCGTGGTGAACAGGATGGCGAATTGCACGAGCGGATACCCTCGATCAAACACGCCTTTGCTCACTTTCGCCTCATACGTTCCGCCCATCAAATTGACGATGGTGAAGGAGTCGACCAGTTGCATCCATAAAATCCCGAGTGACGCGAATCCGACCGCGAAACCCGTCGTCAACAAGAGTTTCATCCCACTCCGAAACGTGGTTCGTCGTACCTTCATGAACTTTACACTACGTGCTCGATAGACC
The DNA here is from genome assembly GCF_000023045.1 of Exiguobacterium sp. AT1b. Lineage (GTDB taxonomy): Bacteria > Bacillota > Bacilli > Exiguobacteriales > Exiguobacteriaceae > Exiguobacterium. Next base: position 1,634,066 of record NC_012673.1, read on the forward strand.
AAAAAGGCAATCGATACGATTCCACCGATGAGCGTCGCACCGTACGCATACTGGCTAAGCGTATAGGCATCTTTTCCGAGTCGCACCCCAATCCACAATAACGACAGCATGACCGTCACGCGGACAAAGTTCTCGAGCACTTGCGACCATGCGCTCGGTCGTAAGTCGTCTCTCGATTGAAATGCGCCGCGCAACACGGCTGACGCCGGCATGAGTAAATAACTCAAACTGATCACACGTAGCGCAGGAGCTAGCTGCTCATCTCCGAGCCACCTTGCCAGGGTCGGGGCAAACAGCCATACCGTGACGACAAGCATGCACGAGAGTAGGAGTAAGGCGTAAAAGCTTCCCCATAAGACTTCTAACTTACGATTCGTCCCTTTCGCACCGACGCCGATTTTCGCAATGACGACCGGCATCGCATAAATGCCGAGTGACGCCACGATGGCCGCGAACGGATAGACGGTTTGATAGGCATAAAGCCCGAAGTCCCCCGCCAAGTTTTGATAGGGGACACGATAGGCGAAGCTGATCAGTTTCGATACGTAGCCGGCAAGGGCGAACAGAACGACGCCTTGCGCAAACTTACTTGGCGACCGCATCGCCCACCAACCGCTTCATCAGTTCTTCTAATACAGTATCGGCATCATTCAAGAGCTCTGTTAGCGGCATCCGACCGCTGAGTGACAGTTTCAAGGCGCCGTCTTCTTGCCCTACCCCAAGCTTGCGACCAAGAGGCATCGACCATTCCATGAAGGACGGGACATCCAGAGCCGTCGTCGATTCTTTCGATAAGACAATCTCGATGCGTCCTGGCGTCTGCTTGATTCGACTCACTTTTGCCAGTTCTCCATAAATACGTAGACGTGTCAATTGAATGAGCAGCGCGACCGGTTCTGGGAATTCACCAAACCGTTCAATCAGTTCATCTTGAAGGGCGAACAACGCGCTCGGCGTATCTACATATTTGAAGCGTTTGTACATCTCAATCTTCAATTCGCTATCTGACAAGTAGTCATCAGGAATATACGCATCGGCCTGGAACGTGATCTCCGGTTTGAAGACGACTTGTTTCGCTTGTCCACGCATACGGTCTTTCCGTTCCTCAATGGCTTCAGAGAGCATTTGTGAGTACAGGTCAAAACCGACCGAATCGATGAATCCAGACTGTTGTGCACCGAGTAAGTTTCCGGCTCCGCGAATCGACAAGTCGCGCATCGCAATCTTAAACCCACTGCCGAGCTCCGTGAACTCTTTGATGGCTTGAAGACGACTTTCTGCCACTTCCGTCAAGCGCTTATCTTTCCGATACGTGAAGTACGCATAGGCGATTCGATTCGAACGTCCGACACGACCTCGGAGTTGGTAGAGCTGGGACAGCCCCATCTTGTCTGCATCGTGGACGATGAGGGTGTTGACGTTTGGAATGTCGATTCCTGTCTCGATGATTGTCGTCGAGACTAAAATATCCGCCTCGCCCTCTAGGAAGCTGATCAACTGACTCTCGAGCTCACTTTCCGTCATGCGTCCATGTGCCGTTGCAATTCGTGCATCGGGCAATAAGGCCCGAATCTCTTCCGCTTTTCGTTCGATTCCTTCGACGCGGTTATAGAGGAAGAACGCCTGTCCTCCGCGAGCGAGTTCACGTTCGAGCGCTTCACGCAAGACGATGCCGTCGTATTCCATGACGTATGTTTGGACAGGATAACGATTCTCTGGCGGTGTCTCTAATACGGACAAATCACGGATTCCGATCATCGACATATGCAATGTCCGTGGAATCGGAGTCGCCGTCAGCGTCAGGACATCGATGTTCGTCTTCAGCTGCTTCAGACGCTCTTTATGTTTGACGCCAAAGCGTTGTTCTTCATCGATGATCACGAGACCTAGGTTGGCGAACGTCACGTCTTTTGACAACACGCGGTGTGTCCCGACGACGATGTCGATGGTACCTTCTTTCAACCCTTTCTTCGTCGCGGTCATCTCGCTCTTCGAACGGAAACGACTCATGACCGATACGTTAATCGGGAATTCGCTGAACCGCTCAAGCATCGTTTCATAATGCTGTTGGGCGAGGACGGTCGTCGGGACAAGAAATGCCACTTGTTTGCCGGCGAGCACGGCTTTGAACGCCGCCCGAATCGCCACTTCCGTCTTCCCGTATCCGACATCTCCACATAAAAGGCGATCCATCGGACGGGAGCGTTCCATATCCGCCTTGATTTCTGCAATCGAACGCACCTGATCTTCTGTCTCGGCGTACGGGAAAGAAGATTCGAACTGACCCATCTCTTCATCGTCCGGCGGGAACGCGAAACCGACCGAGGCCTCTCGTGCCGCGTACAATTTAATGAGCTCATCGGCAATATCTTTAACCGATTTGGCAACTTTCGATTTTACTTTCTTCCACTCGGTGCCGCCGAGTTTATAAATCTTCGGCTCTTTGCCTTCGGCCCCGACATATTTTTGGACGAGATCGATTTGGTCGACCGGCACGTAGAGGGCGTCGTCCCCTGCATAGACGAGGTGCAGGTAATCCTGATGGATCCCACCGACCTCGATTGTTTTAATGCCAAGGTACTTCCCGATTCCATGGTGTACATGGACGACATAATCATTCGGCTTCAGCTCTTGGTAACTCTTGATTCGTTCGGCGTTCGTCAAATTCTTCGTCTGACGTTTTCGTTTCGTCACACGCTTGAACAACTCTTCTTCCGATACGACAACGAGACGGCTCGTCGACAGTTCGAATCCACCTTCGATTTGACCGATGATGACCGAGACACGTCTCGGTTCTAACTCTCCATCGACATTGGTGAAAGTCGAGGCGATTCCATAGTCGGAAAGAAGCGCTTCGATTTTATCTGCACGCGACTTATCTCCCGCCAGTACGACGATGCGTTGATCACCTTGCTGCCATCGCTCGACTTCCTGTTTCAATAGATGCATCTGACCATGGAACGCCGGTAGCGGACGACAGCTCAAATGGACCGTATCGCTCTCCGGAATACCCGAACGACGAGACGGAAGCAAGGAGAACGCCACTTGCTTCAAGTCGCGGAAGACTTTATGCATCGGGACGGCGAGCGTGTAATTACTGACGGCTTCTCCTTTTTCAATGAGTGAAGAGAACCATTCCGCCTCTTCGCGGTCCTGTACGTCGGCAGCGTCATCGATTCGTGCCACCTCATCTAAAATGAGGACGGCGTCTTTCCCAACGTAGTCAAGGAGCGTGGACGTATAGAGCAATGGCGAATACTTCCCAACTTTCTCCGGGAGGTCTCCACGCTCAAGCCGCTCGATGTCTGTCACGACTCCTTCTTCAAGGGCTTGACGGATGACTTCATTTCCAATCAATTCGACGGTTCGGTCGTACTGTTTCCGAAGCGCACCGCCCGCCTGCTTCAGCTGATTCTCCGTTGCGATGAACTCGGTCGCAGGCGTAATGCACACTTCTCCCACTACACCAAGCGAGCGTTGCGTTTCCGCGTCAAACGTGAAAATGGAGTCAATCTCGGTGTCGAACAAATCGATTCGATATGGGCGCGCTTCCGTAAGAGGATAAACGTCTAGAATGCTCCCTCGTACGGAAAATTCACCAGGTGTGGTCACCGTTGCCGTTCGTTCGTAGCCCATGCCCGTCAATTGTTTCGCAAAATCCGCTAAATCGAGGTCACTTCCCGGCTTTAACATAACGCGACTATCTTGCCACGCTTCCGGACTCGGTACATAGCGTCGTAATCCACCAAGCGGCACGACAACAACGCCTCCTGTTTGATCGAGGAGACGAGTACGGGCATCGATTCGGGCAGCTAGCAGTTCCGGACTAGACGTCAGTGACAGTTCACCTGCTAGCGTCTCATCGATTGGATATAAGAGCGTTTTGTCCGGACCGATGAGTGATTCAAGTTGATCGAACATCTTTTGGGCTTGATACATGTTATGCGTCACGACGACGAGACGTCTCGATGACGATTTCACGAGTCCCGCCAAGACGAGGGCTTTCGCGCTTGTCGTCAATCCCGTCACCAATTGACGGTCCACTTTTTGGAGTCGCTCTCGAATCACATTCGTTTCAGGGAGCGCCACCATAAATCTCTCTAAAGCATTCATTTGTTTTCCTCCAACTCATACGACAAAAAAGGGTACAATGACCCTTTAGTTGTATCGATTCATCAGCGCCAGCCAATCTGTGTCCACAAAATCAGTGGCTGCAGTTACGGCGTTGTCGAGTGTTTCATTTAATTCCGGCAACTCGTCTTTGCGATAGTTCATCAACACCCAGTCGACGACTTTAATCGGGTGCGGGGGACGACCGATTCCGAGCTTTAATCGTTTGAATTCAGCCGTTCCTAAGTGTTGAATGAGAGATTTGATCCCATTATGACCACCTGCGCTCCCTTTCGGACGGAAACGAAGTTTGCCAGGCACCATATCCAAATCGTCATAAATGACTAATAAATCATCAATCTCAATCTTATAATAATCTAAAATGGGACGGACGGCTTCACCCGACAAGTTCATATACGTAAGTGGTTTGACGAGTACTACGCGTTCACCATTGATTCTTCCCGTTCCCATAAGGGCATTAAACTTCGCTTCATTCAGCGAGATGCCATGCTTTTCGGCGAGACGGTCAATCGCTAAAAACCCGACATTGTGTCGCGTCATCTCAAACTTTTTCCCGGGATTCCCAAGACCGACGATGCATTTCATATCATTTCCTCCTGAACAAAAAAGCCCAAAGGCGAATGCCTCCGGGCCTCGTTTTTTAATCGAATAGGGTACTGACCGATTTATGCTCGTGTACGCGCATAATCGCTTCCCCAAGCAAATGGGCGACCGACATTTGCTTGATCTTGCTCGAGCAAGGGCGACCCGTCAAATCGATGGTATTTAAGACGACCAACTCTTTGATTGATGAATTGTCGATCCGCTCCATCGCTGGACCAGAAAGAACTGGGTGTGTACAAGACGCATACACTTCTTTCGCACCCGCTTCGACGATAGCATCAGCCGCAAGTGTGATCGTTCCAGCTGTATCGATGATGTCGTCAATCAAAATCGCCGTTTTCCCTTCGACGCTACCGACGATGTTCATGACTTCGGCGACGTTCGCTTTCGGACGACGCTTGTCAATGATGGCAATCGGCGCTTTCAAACGTTCTGCCAATTTACGTGCACGTGTCACGCCACCGTGGTCTGGAGAAACGACCACGATGTCTTTCGCTTGAAACTCTTCTGTTTCAAAGTAAGTCGAGATGAGCGGTACACCAAGTAATTGGTCAACCGGAATATTGAAGAATCCTTGAATTTGCGCTGCATGCAAATCCATCGTGATGACGCGTGTCGCACCCGCTACTGTAAGAAGGTCAGCGACAAGTTTCGCCGTGATCGGTTCACGCGAGCGTGCTTTACGGTCTTGACGTGCATACCCGTAATACGGCATCACGATGTTGATCGTACGGACAGAAGCACGTTTGAGTGCATCGATCATGACAAGTAATTCCATGAGCGTTTCGTTTACAGGTGAGCTTGTTGATTGGATGACATACACATCATCTCCACGAACACTTTCCTCGATGTTGATATAGAGTTCACCGTCGCTGAAACGTTTGACTTGGCAATCGCTGAGCGGAACACCAATTTCTTTCGCGATTTCTTCAGCAAGCGGGCGGTTCGAGTTTAAGCTAAATAGACGAATTTCTCGTTCGTATACAGTAGACATGTTTAGGATTCTCCTCCATCGTTTTCCATAATGATTGGCAGCAAGTTATCGTTTTGTGTAGCCTTCTTTATTCGTTTGGCGTTCGCGTGCAATCGCTAGCGCCTCTTCTGGTACATCACTCGTAATCGTCGATCCAGCAGCGACAATCGCGCCTTTCCCGACTTTTACAGGGGCAATCAAGTTGACGTTACAGCCGACGAACGCATCGTCTTCCACGACTGTCTCGAACTTGTTCTTGCCGTCATAGTTCACTGTGATCGAGCCACAACCTAAGTTGACGCGCTCACCGATTGACGCATCCCCGATATAGCTCAAGTGTGACGCTTTCGCGCCGTCGCCGAACGTCGATTTTTTAATCTCTACAAAGTTGCCGACGCGCGTGTTCGCACCGAGGACAGCTTGTTGACGTAAGTGAGCGAACGGTCCGACTTGAGCCGCCTCACCGATTCGGCTATCTGTCACGACAGACTGGCGTACGACAGCATGATCTTCAATCACACTGTTTCGGATGTCCGAGTTTGGTCCGATGACACATTCTGAGCCAATCGTCGTCTTGCCAAGAATGACCGTTCCCGGATAAATGACCGTATCCGAACCGATGACCACATCTGGTGAAATGTATGTCGATGCCGGGTCCATGAAGGTAACCCCTTCACGCATGAGACGTTCATTTGTCCGTTTACGCATGATGGCCTCTGCTTGCGACAAGGCGACGCGGTCATTGACCCCAATTGTCTCATCAAACGTCGGTGCTGTATGCGCCGCAACCACTTCGCCCGCTTCTTTTGCGATTGAAATGACGTCAGGTAAGTAATATTCACCCTGTGCATTGTTGTTCCCGACTTGTTTGAGTGCATCAAACAACAATTCGTTATCAAATACGTACGTCCCAGTGTTGATTTCATTGATGGCGAGTTCTGCCTCTGAAGCATCTTTATGTTCCACGACTTTCGTCACGTTCCCATCTTCACCACGAACGACTCGACCATATCCGGTCGCATCGTCAGCAATCGCAGTCAACACCGTGACTTTTGCTTGTTGCGCTTCGTGATGCGCGAGAAGGGCTTCTAACGTCTCTGCCGTGAGTAACGGTGTATCTCCACAGACGACAAGCGTCGCCCCTGATTTACCCGCAAGCTCTGCTTCAGCCATCTGAACAGCGTGCCCTGTTCCAAGCTGTTCTTCCTGGACCGCATACTCTACCCGTGTGCCGAGCGTGTCTTGTACCGCTTCCGCCCCATGGCCAACGATTACGATTTGACGACTGACACCGATTTGGTCTAACTGATCGACAACATGCTCGACCATTGGTTTCCCTAGAACCGGATGAAGTACTTTATATAACTTCGACTTCATTCGCGTCCCTTTTCCTGCTGCCAAAATGACTGCAAAACGCTCCATGCTTGATTCGCTCCTATCTCACAACAGCTGTGATTGGTCTGTATAGTTCGGCTTTTCTGCAACTAAATCCTATTTACACCGTTTCTACTATATCGAAACCATGCCTTCGTTTCAATAGTTGTACCGTTCCTTAACCATTGAAACGCAAAAAAACAGCGGTAGGCAACCTAACCGCTGTTTTCTGTTATTCATGTGTACCGTATGACACATGTTGTGGGTCAAGGATTTCCACATCCATATTGGAATAGGTTTCCAATACAGCCGCTTCGACCTTTTGTCGCATCTCCCCGTTAATCGGATGCGCAATATCCCGAAAAATCCCTTCTGGTGTCCGTTTGCTCGGCATGGCGACAAATAGACCGCTACTTCCTTCGATGATTCGAAGGTCATGTACAACGAATTCATGGTCAAGTGTGATTGAGGCCAACGCTTTCATTCTGCCTTCTGTCGCGACTTTGCGAATTTTTACGTCTGTGATCTGCATGTTTCGCATCCCCTTTTTCATCGTTGTCTACGCCATGGTGTGATCTTCTGTAAGGTTCAGTTGGTTTCAAACGAACGTCATGACTTCATATTGATAAGTCTATACCCTCTAATCATAAAACGAAATCAAAATTTTGCCAATCACTTTAAGAATTGTTCCACATTCCCCCGCGAAATGGTGACAAGCCCTTCATCAGGATCGACATTCGTTAACTTCATCAAGCTGACGTATTCACTCACCATCTTCTTCTCGGCTCCTTCGGCCTCCATCAAGACACCGACGCCCGCCAGGTTGGCCTCAAATTCATTCAAGAGACTCATCATCCCACGAATCGTTCCGCCGGCCTTCATAAAGTCGTCAATTAGGAGCACATTCGCACCACGTGGCAGACTGCGACGTGCGAGCGCCATCGTACGGATCGCTTTCGATGAACCCGATACATAATTGATACTGACGGTCGAGCCTTCTGTGACACGGCTATCCGAACGAACGATGACAAACGGAACACCTAACTGCTCAGCGACCGCATAGGCAAGTGGAATCCCTTTCGTCGCAATCGTCATGACCACATCGACTTTCCGGTCGGCGAAGACGGACGCAAAGACCTGCCCCATCGGTTTCACCTGACTTGGATTACCTAGTACATCCGTGAGGTAGAGATAGCCTCCTGGTAAGAGACGCTCCGGTTTTGATAGTTGCTCACAGAGCGTGTCAATCATCTCCAGCGACTTTTCCTTACTCCATCCCGGGATGAACATGACACCACCGGCTGCACCAGGGACAGTCACCAGTTTTCCAATCCCATCATGGGACAACATTTCACTGACAATGACAAGGTCTTCACTAATCGACGACTTTGCAGCTTTATAGCGACTTGAAAACATCGACAACGAGACAAGCTGATGCGGATGATCAAGTAAATAACGGGTCATATCGACGAGACGACCACTTCTACGAATTTTCATACGGATTCTCCTTCACATCTTCAATAATAAACGAATGTTCTATTGAGAATATATCACTTTCATTCGTTTTTGTTCAATGTCTTTTGCCGAGAATCCGAACGACGAACACTTCTGGGCAAAATCCTTTCAATCCATTATAGATTCGATGCGCTTTTTGCTCGTGTTCAATCAGCGCAAACACGGTCGGTCCGCTTCCACTCATGAGAACACCTTCCGCTCCGCAATGACGCATCGTTTCTTTGATCTGTTTCACTTCCGGGTGCAGCTTGAGTGTCACACTCTCAAGTGAGTTCCCAAGGTGTTCACAGATTCCATGAAAATCTTTTTGGCGAATCGCCTCCACCATGGCATCGGTATCAGGATGATGTACCTCTTCCATACGCACTGCCCGATACACATCTGCCGTCGATACCCCAATTTTCGGTTTACCGAGAACGACATAGCACGGTGGCGGGGACGGAATCATTTCTAACTGTTCACCACGACCTCTTGCAATGGCTGTGCCACCGATGACACAAAACGACACGTCCGATCCAATCTCGGCACCGAGCTCTGCTAGCTCCTCTAATGACAAGTTCAATGAAAACAGTTCGTTCATCCCGCGGAGCGTTGCCGCCGCATCACTCGAGCCACCTGCAAGGCCAGCTGCCACGGGAATCTGTTTATCGAGCACAATCTCGACCCCTTGCTGAATGTTAAAACGCTCGCGCAACAATTCTGCTGCTCGATACGCCAAATTCCGATGATCATTCGGCACATAGGCGTGTTCTGATTGAATCCGAATCTCATCCGATTCTAAAATCGTCAACTCCAAGCGATCTGCTAAGTCGACTGTCGTCATTACCATTTCTACTTCATGATAGCCGTCCGGACGCTTTCCGAGGACATCAAGTGTCAAATTAATTTTTGCCGGCGCTTTCACACTGATCGTGCGCATCACGTTCACCCTTCCCATTTGTCTCCTGTTCGCCATTGTACCGTAAACGGGCGCACAAAAAAAGAAGCAGCTGCCAATGCATCCGCCCCTCATTTATAAATCAATTGCCGAATTCAATTTTAACTGTATCCGTTAGGACATCAGCGTAGCTATACGAGACACGTTCCACATTATGCAGGTCTTCATCCAATTTCACAACGAACACCGCGGGATATGTCTCAACGAGCGTTCCAAACCGAGTAACAACTTTCTTACGACCGCCGTTTGCTTTCAACGTCAATCGTTCACCAACATGCGATTCGAGTTTTTGTCTGATTTCTTGTAACGTCTTTGGCATACGCTTCACCTCACTGTTACAAGTATAGCATAATTGAATATGAAAATAAAGATTAATATTATAACGACTCGTTTTCAGGTCGTCAACTATTTTTAAGTGGTAAAATTGTGTCAGACAAACGTGCGAATTCTTCTAGGCTTAACGTCTCTCCACGACGTTTCGGATCGATTCCAGCCTCGTGAAGCGAACGTTCGAGTTCGACCTTATGTTCTTTCCCGATATAGTTTGTCAAATTGTTCAGGATGGTTTTACGGCGCTGAGCGAAGCTTGCTCGGGCCACATCAAAGAAAAATGCCTCATCTTTCACTTGTACGGCCGGCTCTTTACGCATTCGTAGTGTAATGACGGCCGAATCGACGTTCGGTGCTGGGATGAACACGTTTTTCGGGACGATGAAACTGACTTCTGCCTCCGCATAATACTGAATCGCAATCGATAGCGAGCCGTATGCTTTCGTGCCAGGTTTTGCTCCAATCCGTTCTGCCACTTCTTTTTGAATCATCATGACGAGCGAACGGAACTTAACACCGCTCTCAAGCAATCGCATAATGATCGGTGTCGTGACATAGTAAGGTAAGTTGGCGACAACCGAAATATCTTCAATGCCTTCGTTTAAAAATTCTTGCTCCACGATCTCCCGTAAGTCTAGTTCCAGTGCATCCCCATGAATGACTTTCACATGCGGATAAGGCGACATCGTATCGTCTAAAATCGGCAAAAGACGTTGGTCGATTTCAAGCGCAACGACCTTTTTGGCACGCTTGGCCGATTGTTCGGTCAATGAGCCGATTCCGGGACCGATTTCAAGGACACCACTCACTTCACTCAGTTCTGCTGCTCCGACAATCTTACTCAAGATGTTCAAATCGATTAAAAAGTTTTGACCGAGCGATTTTTTGAATGAAAACCCATGTCGCTCTAAAATCGCTTTCGTTCGTTGGATTGTTGCAATGTCTTTCAACCCTGTTCCTCCTCTAATTGAGCAAGTGCCTGCTCCCACTCTTCGATCGTGACGCCGAGCGCCTCGACCCGTTTTACAAATTGTTTGGCATTCGGCTCACCGATTCGAAGCAACACCCCGAGTCGCTTCCGACGCGTCGCGGCCGCTGCTCCACCGATTAAATCCGCCTCCAATACCATTTTCCGTGTGACAATCGGTTGGTCCGTTTCGACACGCGGTTCAAACACTGCCCCTAAGACACGGCGAAGTGACTCTGGAGTCGCATGTTCCACACCGATTTTCCCACGTTTGTCCTTCGCCTCGGCACGAGGCAAGTGTGCGTGCTTACATCCTTTGACGCGTTCCTCGACAATCGCTCGAATACGGTCTCCCGGATAATCTGGGTCCGTCAAAATGATGACCCCGCGCTTCTCCTGGGCACGACGGATTCGTTCAATCGTCTGATCGGATACGGCAGATCCGTTCGTTTCAATCGTATCGACCTCGAACACTTCTTGAAGTCGTGCCGTGTCGTCACGCCCTTCTACGACGATAATTTCTTGTATTTTCTCACGCATTGTCTGATCCTTCTTTCTCTTCTTCCTGCTTCGGAATCACCCAGATGGTGAGCGGTTTGCGACCGAACGTCACAGCCTCTTCCTTTTCATCCATCATGATATCGATTTTTTGCCCTTTGATCGCACTTCCTGTATCCAAGGCAATCGCCATACCGATTCCCTCGACATACACGCGGGTCCCGAGTGGAATGATGGCAGGGTCGACGGCGATGATGCGCATGCCTTCATACAAAATCGTGTCGGTCACATCATATCCGCTTCTTGTCAGCACGCGTCCGTCATACGTCACCGTGTCTTCCGGATTGTTCGTATAAGCGGTCGCTTCCACAAGCAATTGTTTTGCGGATGAAAAATCAAGTACGTCATCTGTTTTCGGCGGTTCGGCAATCTCGACTTCAGCTTCCGGAATGAATGGGCTCGATTCATCCGCGGTCGTCGACTCAGGGTCGGTTACCGGTTCCGTGACTTTCTTCGTTCCCACTTTGATAATCTGCGGCATCGTTTTACGCAACGTCTCGACATCTGTTTTCGTACGATTTGTAATTGTACCATTTTCCACAGTAAGTGCATACCTTGTCCGTTCAAGTCCAGGAACCCCGACCTGCACCATTTGCATCACACCTTCTTCGAGCGTATCATCCTCTTCCTCCACCACTTCAAACGGGATCAACTCACTCTCATATTGAACGACATCACGATTCGTATTGACCGTAATTGTCAATCCTTCTCGAATCGGCGTGGAAGGGGCCGGCATGACCGTATCACTTTCCGTCACATCGATGTTCTCTTCCATTAAGAGTTGCTCCACATCCGTAGCCATTGTATAAATGGTCAACGCCTCTTGACCGACAATGAGATTCACCGCTACGACCGGTTGGTATCGAATCGTCATCCCATTCGTCACCGGTGTACGGACTGATGGATACACCGTATCTCCGTCTCGTACCGTGACTCCGTATCGCAGTAAGACATCCTCTACAGTCCGCTCGCGCGTCTGCACCGTCTCCGTTTGACCGTAGCCAATCTGAAGTGAGACCTCGTGTGAACGCTCAATCCGGATTAGGCGGTCGTCTGGTACATCTTCACTGAGCGCCGGTGTGACATAATCTGATTCATCTAGTGTGATATTTAACTCTTCGAGCACCTCGAGAACCGAGTCGGCTCGTGTCTCATGCTCGATCACTACACCGTCATCGACGATTCGAATCGATTCAGGTTGTAACATCACGTACGCCACAGAAGCCGTCGCAATAATACCGATACTCGCTAATACACGCTTGATCATGGGAGTCGGAACAACTTCTTCGCGTTGACTGTCGTAGCAGCAGCGAGTTCATCGTAAGGCATATCGCGAAGAGTGGCGATTTCTTCGGCTACGTATTTGACGTACGCTGGTTCATTTCGTTTTCCACGGAACGGTGTTGGCGTCAAGTACGGGCAGTCCGTCTCGACAAGCAGACGATCCAGTGGAACTTCTTGCGCTACCGCCTTCGGAACTTTCGCATTTTTGAACGTGACCGGTCCTCCTAACGAAATATAGAAGTTCAAGTCTAGGCACCGAGGCAAAAGTTCGACGGACATGCTGTAACTATGGAACACACCACCGACTTCCTCAGCATGCTCTTCTTCTAAAATATCAAGGACATCCGCCGTTGCGTCTCGGTTATGAATGACAATTGGCATATTCGTTCGCTTGGCAATGGCGATTTGTTGACGGAAGAGGCGCTGTTGCACGTCTTTCGGTGATTTGTCCCAATGATAATCGAGTCCGATTTCACCGAGTGCCATGACTTTTGGATGACTCATGAGTGTTTCGATTCGTGCTAAATCCGCATCCGTACAGTCAATCGCATCGACTGGATGCCATCCGACAATGGCATAGATATCTTCATGCGTTTCTGCCAGTTCAATGGCTCGATCGATGGTCGGTGTATCAAATCCGACGACGAGTAGCGGAGAAACGCCCGCTTCTCTCGCTCGCTCAATCGTCTCCTCCACGTCTTCACTGAACTGTTCCGCATTGATGTGCGTATGTGTATCAATTAACATCTTGTTTCCTCCTTAGAAAAAGAGAGGGAGACCGCGGTCTCCCCCATTCCATTATTTGACGATGGCACCGTTCGGCATCTGGTCTGAGACCGTCGCGAGCTCTAGTTTCCCGTCACGATCTGCAGCTAGAATCATCCCTTGCGAGAGTTCTCCACGGAGCTTGACTGGTTTCAAGTTTGCGACAACGATGACTTTCTTGCCAACCAAATCTTCAGGGGCATACCATTCAGCGATACCAGACACGATTTGACGCGTCTCTTTCCCAAGGTCGACTTGAAGTTTCAACAGTTTCTTCGCTTTTTTAATCTTATCGGCTTCGACGATTTGACCGACACGGAATTCGACTTGATCGAAGACATCAATCGTGATTTCAGGACGAATGTCTTCGTCAGCTTCTTCTACTGATGCCGTCTCCGTCTCTTCAATCCGTGCTTTAGACGCCTGACGCATCATTTCTTGGATTGCATCGACTTCTTCTTTCACGTCACGACGTGGGAAAATCGGTGTCCCGTCCGTCACAACTGCGTCACTAAAGTCTGCGAATGTATCCAACGCCTCCCATGACATGTCCTCTCCCTCGAGTCCGAGCTGACGGAACATCTCTTTTGGAGCGCGCGTCATGAATGGTTGAATCATGATGGCAACATGACGAAGTACGCCCGCAAGGTGTGTCATGACAGAAGCCAGCTCCTCGCGCTTCGACTCCTCTTTCACGAGAACCCATGGTTGTGTCTCATCGATATATTTATTCGCACGGCTGACGAGTTGCCAAATGTTTGTGAGCGCGACCGAAAACTCCATGTGCTCCATGGCTTCTTCTGTTTTGCGTGTCGTCTCTTTCACCACGTTCAACAATTCTGCATCAAATGCCGTGACATTTCCGTTATATGCCGGAATGTTTCCATCGAAGTACTTTTTAATCATCGCAATGGTGCGATTCAATAAGTTTCCGAGGTCGTTCGCTAAATCAAAGTTCAAGCGGTCAACGAACGCTTCCGGCGTGAACGTGCCATCCGCTCCGAATGGAACTTCACGGAGAAGATAATAGCGGACCGAGTCGAGGCCGTAACGGTCGATCAATGGGATTGGGTCCACGACGTTCCCTTTCGATTTCGACATTTTCCCATCCTTCATGAGCAACCATCCGTGCGCAAATACTTGCTTCGGTAATGGAAGATCAAGCGCCATTAAGAGGGCTGGCCAAATGATCGTATGGAAACGGACGATTTCTTTCCCTACCAAATGAACGTCTGCTGGCCAGTAACGGTTGAAGAGTTCATCGTTGTCTGTACCGTATCCGAGTGATGAGATATAGTTTGTGAGCGCATCGACCCATACGTACACGACGTGCTTCGGGTTCGATGGGACTTGTACGCCCCAGTCAAATGTCGTACGTGATACAGCCAAATCTTGAAGACCCGGCTTTAAGAAGTTATTGATCATCTCGGTTTTACGAGATTCTGGCAAAATAAAATCAGGATGTGACTCAAAATATTCAATCAAGCGGTCCGCGTATTTACTGAGGCGGAAGAAGTAGCACTCCTCACGAACGAGTTCGACCGGATGTCCACTGTCAGGACTTTTTCCGTCGACGAGCTGCGATTCAGTGTAGTACGTCTCATCCGGTACGGAATACCATCCTTCATACTCACCGAGGTAGATGTCCCCATTTTTAAGTAATGTCTCGAAAACATGCTCGACCACTTTCTTATGGCGGTCCTCTGTCGTACGGATGTAGTCATCGTACGAGATTTCGAGACGGTCCCATAAGACCTTGATCTCTTCCACGACTTCATCCACGAAAGCTTGTGGCGTCACGCCTGCTTCTTTCGCTTTTTCTTGAATCTTTTGACCGTGCTCATCCGTTCCGGTCAAATAACGGACATCAAATCCTTTTAAGCGTTTGTAGCGCGCAATCGCATCACCTGCTACCGTGGTATATGCGTGACCGATATGCAGTTTTGCACTCGGATAATAAATTGGGGTTGTAATATAAAAAGTCGGCTTCGCCATGATTTATTCTCCATCCTTTCGACATATGCAATTTCCATTATACACGGTTCGACAAAAGAATTTCCAAACCTAATTGTTTGGAATTTTTTTGCGTTTTCTTCGTCATAAATGTTCCAAAAATACCCTTTCTTTGTTTCAAGTTCAAACTTACGGGGAAATTTAGGTATATATCGTTCTTGATTCGACAAATTTCGAAAATTTACTTTTCCAGATAGTAAGCAGTTGACTGCAATTGGAAAGTTTAGTATGCTTTTTGCTGTAGTCACATTGTCGAATTTTGACGATTCATGTCACCACGAGATTTCGACATCATTGGAGGAGGAAACACAAAATGAAATCTACAGGTATTGTACGTAAGGTTGATGAGCTTGGTCGTGTCGTTATTCCAATCGAATTGCGTCGTACACTCGGTATCGCAGAGAAAGATGCTCTCGAGATTTACGTCGACAACGATCAAATCGTTTTGAAAAAATATAAGCCAAACATGACTTGCCAAGTTACAGGCGAAGTATCAGATGATAACTTCAAATTGGCAGACGGCAAACTCATCTTGTCACCAGAAGGTGCACAACGTGTTCTCGTTGAATTGAAGAACATGCTCGAAAATTACTACAGCGAAGAGTAAGCAAGGATTTCCTTGCCTACTCTTTTTTATGCAACTGATGATACGCATCGTATACATCGTTCCGAGATTCGCCACGGTCTTTCGCAGTCTGTTTGATTGCTGCGTTTGGTTTTTGTCCTTCTTCAATATAGTGAACCACGTGTTCATACGTAGAGAGTGCTTCCCACCACGTAGTCGTAGGCGCCGCCTCTGTCGCTCCGCTCACCAAGACGACAAACTCACCACGCACTTCGCCCTCACACCAAGTTAACGCCTCATCCACAGTTCCTCTCAAAAACTCTTCAAACGTTTTTGTCAGTTCACGACCCAATACGATTTGTCGATTCCCGAACACTTGTCGAATCGCTGTCAACATCTCCTTCAAACGATGAGGCGCCTCATAGAAAATGACGGTGCCAGGTTCGTATTGAATCGATTCGAGGACCTCAACCCGATCTTTCTTCTTACGCGGCAAGAACCCGTAATAGAGAAAACGTTCAGTTGCAAGTCCCGATGCGACGAGTGCCGTGAGTGCTGCATTCGCACCGGGTAAGACGACAACCGGGATGTTTGCCTCAATGGCTAATCGCACGAGATCGCTTCCTGGGTCTGAGATTCCAGGCATACCTGCATCTGAGACAACGGCAATCGACTTCCCTGATAACAGATCGTCAATCAGTCTCGGTCCACTCACTTCTTTATTGTGTTCATGATAGCTAATCAATTTTGTCGCAATATCAAAGTGTCGGCAAAGCTTCATCGTTTGCCGTGTGTCTTCCGCTGCGATTAAGTCAACTTCCTGAAGGGTCCGTACCGCTCGATACGTCATATCTTCCAAGTTCCCGATTGGGGTCGGCACGACATACAACGTCGGTTGTTCAGTTTGATAGCTCTTCTGTGAATTCATTGGTCGTCCCCTCCATCAACTTCTCTTTTTGTGCTCGGGTCAATTGCTTGATGGACCATTCGTATCGCATGGCCTCTCGCTTCGTCTCAAACGATTGTACGTACCGAAGTCGTACAGGGAGACGGGCTTTCGTATATTTCGCACCTTTCCCGGCATTATGTGCAAGGAGTCGTTTTTCCACGTCTGTCGTATAGCCCGTGTAGTACGTTCCATCACCGCATTCCAAGATGTACGTATAATGTTTAGGCATCGAGAATAGCTCGCATCGCTTCTGTATACGTATCGTCTTCTTCATAGACAACAAATGGCGGTAAAATTTTAAGACCTGCTTTTCCATCTTTCGATCCCTCGATTAATAAGGTATTCGCCTCGCGTCCCGCTTTCGGGTAAACGAGTTGCATTCGTTTTGGTTCAATTCGATACGCACGCATCAACGTCAGGATATCCAGTAAACGTTCTGGCCGATGCACGAACGCCACTTTCCCTCCCGGTTTGACGAGTTGACTGGCCGTCTTGATGCAATCTTCTAACGTGCACAGCACTTCATGGCGCGCAATCGTATGATGTTCATTTTGATTTCGGAGTGACGTCTCGTTCGCTAAAAAATAGGGCGGGTTACATGTGATCACGTCATATCGTGCATGCCCGAGCTGCGCCGCTGCCGTTTTCACATCGCCCTTCACCACTCGAATTCGCTCTTCGAGATGATTGACCGCCATGCTTCGATTCGCCATGTCAACCAGTTTCGATTGAATCTCCACACCTGTTATCGTTCCTTTGGTACGATATGACAAAAAGAGCGGGATTGCCCCGGTACCGGCACACAAATCGACCAGCTGTCCTTTTTGGATCGGTACCCATACAAACTCTGCGAGCAGTACCGCATCTAATGAAAATGAGAACACATCATCACTTTGAATGATCTTACCTGGACGTCCGAGTAAATCATCAAGGCGTTCTCCATCCTTAACCGTTACCATCGTTTCCTCCTTCTATAAAAGAAAGGCGACGGATAGGGAACCCCTATCTATCGCCCCATATTAATGTTTATTGAGCATCGACAAACAGAAGAGACAGTCCCCATCTTTTCGTACCTGTCCGTAATGGAGGTTACAAATATGGAATCCTTCTTGATACAGCGCAGCTAAATTGTTCTGCCCTTTCCCAGACAATGCGATTTGTGAATCACCATTTGTCGTATCAACTTCTGCCAATTGTTCGACTTTTTCGCGTAAGTGATGATTCTCTAGATACATATGCTGGTTCTCTTCAAGCAAATAAGCGAGCTGCTCTTTTAACACGCCTAAATGTTCGGTGAGGAGCTGCATCTGTTGTTCGATCGCATCCACCCGCATCATCACTTCTTTTTTGTCCATTCTTTCCACTGCTCAGCACCCCATCACTGTTTTGACGGTTTTCGTTTAATCGCACCCACTTCAACGAGTTCATCAATCGTATATGTGACGACACGCGTCCGATCGTGGAGCTCAACTTGAATGAGTTGGTCCAAAATGTTAAGACCGATTACCCGACCATCACCTTCTGGAATTTTGATTCGCTTGCCGACGTCTGGTAAATCACGTTTCAGTTCTTCATATGTGTCGTTCTCATATTTCAAACAGCACATCAGACGACCACATACTCCAGAGATCTTATTCGGATTCAACGAGAGATTCTGGTCTTTGGCCATTTTGATCGAGACCGGTTCGAATTCCCCAAGAAATGACGAACAGCAAAGAACCCGACCACATGGCCCAATTCCGCTAAGGAGTTTCGCTTCATCACGAACGCCGATTTGTCGGAGCTCGATTCGTGTCCGAAACACACTAGCTAAGTCTTTTACCAATTCTCGAAAGTCGACGCGACCCTCGGCAGTAAAATAAAAGATCACTTTATTGCGATCAAATGTATACTCAACATCAACTAGTTTCATGTCTAATTGATGTTCTCGAATTTTTTCTTCACAGACGGCGTGAGCATCAACGGCTGCCAGTCGATTATCGCGTACGATATCCGCATCCTTTTGGTCCGCGACACGAAGGATTGTCTTCAACGGCAGGACGACTTCGTCTTCGCCGAGCTGCTTGTCGACTTGGACGATTTCCCCATACTCAATGCCACGTACCGTTTCAACGATGACATGGTCCCCACGTTTAAGCGTTGCATCGCCTGGTGAAAAGTAATAGATTTTTCCCGCTTCTTTAAAACGGACTCCAACTACTTCAAGCACGCGCTTCTATCCTTTCTGCAAATCGAACGAAAGTCGTTCGAACGTTAATTGAGGATTGACGTTTGCCTCAAGTCGCCGAATGGCCGCATGTACACTTTCAATCGCATGTGTAAGCTTGGTGACAGATCGATTTTGGATAAACGCGTTGTACAAGGCAGCCTCATTCTTAAATAGCTTCGGAGCATACGTATCTCGCACTTTTAAATGAAGTGCCTCCTCTAACCAATGTTCGAATAATTCAAGACCGACTCGCAACTCATTCCGTCCTTTGAAATGCCCTAACCATTTTTCTTGTGCGAACAAGAGCAACTCTTGAGGTCGTTTCGTCAATACTTCAATTAATTGTACCACTAGCCCGTACGCCTGTACAAACCACTCCTGCTCAAGTGCCTCTTTCGCGTCATCCCATTTCGGATAAACGGTCAAGGCAAGGTATGCCAAATCATACGTACAGGACAGTTCTTCTGACATTGTTTGCGCCAACTGAGCTCGGTCGATTGGACGAAAAGCAAGTTGTTGCGCACGCGAACGAATCGTCGGAAGAAGCAGCTGTGGTTGTGTCGTCACTAAAATAGCAAGCTTGCCTACACCCGGTTCTTCAAAGAACTTCAATAGACTGTTCGCCGCTTGAGTCGTCATCTTGTGCGCTTGATGAATGACATACACTTGGCGATCGCCTTCAGCGCCTCGTAGTGATAAATCACTGAGCAGTTGTTGGATCTGTTCTTTTTTAATACTCGCACCGTCCGGCTCCACTTCAATGTAGTCGACGATATTTTTAGAATCCATGCGCCGACAGTTTCGACACACTCCACAAGGCTCTGCACCATCTGGTGATTCACAAAATAAGGCTTTAGCGAACAATGTGGCTGTATCAAGTAAATAAGGCTCATAATCTCCTGAGAAGATATACGCATGCCCCACTTTATTCGAAACGATTGAATTTTGAATGATGCGAGAAACGACAGTTTGCGACTCGCTCAATTCTTGAAAACGCATATGCCCAACTCCCATTAAAACTGATGGAATCCTTCGATCGGCAAGACGAATACCGTCGCCCCTCCGACTTGTACTTCGACCGGGTAAGGAATATATGAATCCGCATGTCCTCCCATCGGTGAGATCGGCGTGATCATTTGGTCGCGACTCGAGCAGTTCGATTGAATTACATCCATCAAATCATCAAGACGCTCTTGTGGAATCCCCATCATAAACGTTGTATTACCTTCTTTTAAAAATCCGCCCGTCGTGGCTAACTTTGTCGCGCGGAAATCTTGCTCGACGAGTGCGTCGGACAAACGTGCGCTATCCTTATCATGTACGATTGCAATTACCATTTTCATCATTTTTGTACGCCTCCTTGTTGTAGTCGTTCAATTGTATAGTCAAGTACCTCATCTTGAATGCATTCAATCGATTGATCGGCATCAATCCGAACGATGCGTTCTGGATACTGTTTCAGTAACGTTTGGAATCCTGCATAGACACGCTCATGGAATGCTTGATCACGACTCTCGATTCGATCAAGCTGTCCTCGATCTTTCATACGTGCACTCGCCCGTTCCGGATTTAAATCGAATAAAAAGGTTAAATCGGGCGTGAGACCATTCGTCGCCCATTCATTTAATGACCGAATCTGATCAAGGTCATACTGCAATCCATATCCTTGATAAGCAATGGATGCATCGATGAACCGGTCGCAGAGAACAATGGCGCCCCGCTCTAACGCTGGCCGAATCACTTGTTCCACGTTCTGTGCCCGTGATGCGGCATAGAGCATCATCTCCACACGTGGTGTCATCTCATGATGATCGGGAGACAATAACACTTCGCGAATCTGATTCCCGACCGTTGTTCCTCCAGGTTCTCGGGTCACGACGATGTCATATCCTTTTTGTTTTAAGTTTTCTACTAATAATTGAAGTTGTGTGGACTTTCCTGATCCATCAGGTCCTTCAACCGTAATAAACATTCCGCTCACGTTTTAAAACTCCTCTACAATAACGTCAATTTGCTCTATCATAACATGCTTACTAGCTTGAAGCTTCCTCCCTAAAGAAATCCATTCCCGGAGCACACGGATTTTTTCTTCTGTAATCCGCTCTCCTTTTAGAATCCATGGAATACCTGGTGGATATGGAATCACCGTCTCTGCTGAAATCAATCCGATTGCTTGGTCGAACAGAACTCGCTGCATTGGAAGAGCTGTTTCTGACGTATAGAGTTCAGACACGCGCTCGGTTTGTGGGAAGGGAAAGATCGTTTCATCGTCTTCAATGATCGGCACATGGGTAGATGCTTTTTTTATTAATTTGATCCAATGTTCGATTTCCTGTTTCTTTATTTCCCTCAATGGCAAGCAGAATAACACATGATCGACTGCCGCCAACTCGATGTCTATGCCGATTGAGGCGAGATGCTGACTAAAGATCAATCCATTCTTTGGATAAGTCAGAATCGTCACTTTCATAAAGTCATCTCCGACTTTTACAACAAAACCAGCTCGTTTTAATTCAAGAACAAATTGTGCATGGCTTTTTTGGATAGCAGACCATTCCTCATCCGTTAAACGTTCTAGATAAGAACGAGCATAATCCAATGAAGCCATGATGAGATAAGACGGACTCGAGGTCTGGAAAGAGGCTAATGCATGCTTCAAACGCGCTTCATCGATATTATCTTTATAGTGAACCCAAGCCCCCATGGTTAAGGCAGGCAACGTTTTATGAGCGGACTGCACGACTGCACTCGCTCCTTCGAAAATTGCAGAGCGACGTGGCAACTGTGGATGAATTAAATGAGCGCCGTGTGCTTCATCGACAAGCAATGGAATGTCTAACGGTGTCAAATAGTCCGAAATCGTTCGAATGTCTGCCATATCCCCATAATAGGTCGGAGACGTCAACATGACGGCTTTCCCTCCAGGAAATTCTTTAATGGCCTGTTCGATCGTATCTAATGTCACGACAGTCGGGATGCCTGTGCCACGTTCAATGGTAGGTGTTAGTAACACTGGCTTTAATCCTAACCACTCGATTGCGTTCCAAACCGATTTATGTGAGTTCCGTTGAACATATACCCGTTCACCACGTTTCACTGTTGCCGCGAGCATACTCCAATTTCCCACAGTCGATCCGTTGACAAGCCACTTACTGTTACTCGCGTATAGATTACCCAACGCACGTTCAGCTTGCTCGATGATTCCCGAGGCATCGTGCAAATCATCTAAATGCGCTAGCTCGGTCAAGTCGTAAGGCATGATCTTTGCGAATGCATCAGGTAAGCGATCATCAACCACTGTACCGTTATGATGACCTGGTACGTGGAAAGAGACGCGGTGTTCACGAACATGCTGTTCTAGAACCTCTAAAAATGTAAATGGATTTTCCCGAGCAGGAGCCATCTGTCATTCCTCCTAAACTATCAAAATATGAAAAAAGACGATCAAGCATATGCTTGATCGTCTTCTGCGTTGGCCTGGCAACGTCCTATCCTCACAGGGGGAGATCCCCCAACTACTTTCGGCGCTGAGACGCTTAACTTCCGTGTTCGGCATGGGAACGGGTGTGGCCGTCTCGCTATCGCCACCAGACTCTACAGGGCTTGTTCCCTGAAAACTGAGGATTCATCAACACAAACCATTAGACTAGATCAAAGCCTCGACCGATTAGTATCATTCAGCTCCACGTGTCGCCACGCTTCCACCCATGACCTATCTACCTCATCGTCTCTGAGGGGTCTTTCTTGATTGCTCAAAGGGAAATCTCATCTCGGAGGGGGCTTCATGCTTAGATGCTTTCAGCACTTATCCCGTCCGCACGTAGCTACCCAGCGGTGCTCCTGGCGGAACAACTGGTACACCAGCGGTGCGTCCATCCCGGTCCTCTCGTACTAAGGACAGCTCTCCTCAAATTTCCTACGCCCACGACGGATAGGGACCGAACTGTCTCACGACGTTCTGAACCCAGCTCGCGTACCGCTTTAATGGGCGAACAGCCCAACCCTTGGGACCTACTCCAGCCCCAGGATGCGATGAGCCGACATCGAGGTGCCAAACCTCCCCGTCGATGTGGACTCTTGGGGGAGATCAGCCTGTTATCCCCAGGGTAGCTTTTATCCGTTGAGCGATGGCCCTTCCATGCGGAACCACCGGATCACTAAGCCCGACTTTCGTCCCTGCTCGACTTGTAGGTCTCGCAGTCAAGCTCCCTTCTGCCTTTGCACTCTTCGAATGATTTCCAACCATTCTGAGGGAACCTTTG
>NC_012673.1:1662500-1665000 GCF_000023045.1 Exiguobacterium sp. AT1b
ACCGGCGTGTTATATGGTGGCTTTGGACGGAATCGAACCGCCGACACAAGGATTTTCAGTCCTTTGCTCTACCAACTGAGCTACAAAGCCATACGTATTAAATTAAAAATGGCGGTCTCGACGGGATTCGAACCCGCGATCTTCTGCGTGACAGGCAGACATGTTAACCCCTACACCACGAGACCGTTTTAAGTCATATCGACTTTACCTATTTTAAAGGTCATTCTATGTAAAGTCAATAACTTTTTTAAAAAAATAAAGCCTGGCAACGTCCTATCCTCACAGGGGGAGATCCCCCAACTACTTTCGGCGCTGAGACGCTTAACTTCCGTGTTCGGCATGGGAACGGGTGTGGCCGTCTCGCTATCGCCACCAGACTCTACAGGGCTTGTTCCCTGAAAACTGAGGATTCATCAACACAAACCATTAGACTAGATCAAAGCCTCGACCGATTAGTATCATTCAGCTCCACGTGTCGCCACGCTTCCACCCATGACCTATCTACCTCATCGTCTCTGAGGGGTCTTTCTTGATTGCTCAAAGGGAAATCTCATCTCGGAGGGGGCTTCATGCTTAGATGCTTTCAGCACTTATCCCGTCCGCACGTAGCTACCCAGCGGTGCTCCTGGCGGAACAACTGGTACACCAGCGGTGCGTCCATCCCGGTCCTCTCGTACTAAGGACAGCTCTCCTCAAATTTCCTGCGCCCACGACGGATAGGGACCGAACTGTCTCACGACGTTCTGAACCCAGCTCGCGTACCGCTTTAATGGGCGAACAGCCCAACCCTTGGGACCTACTCCAGCCCCAGGATGCGATGAGCCGACATCGAGGTGCCAAACCTCCCCGTCGATGTGGACTCTTGGGGGAGATCAGCCTGTTATCCCCAGGGTAGCTTTTATCCGTTGAGCGATGGCCCTTCCATGCGGAACCACCGGATCACTAAGCCCGACTTTCGTCCCTGCTCGACTTGTAGGTCTCGCAGTCAAGCTCCCTTCTGCCTTTGCACTCTTCGAATGATTTCCAACCATTCTGAGGGAACCTTTGGGCGCCTCCGTTACTGTTTAGGAGGCGACCGCCCCAGTCAAACTACCCGCCTGACACGGTCCTCCAGCCGGATCACGGCTGCGAGTTAGAGACTCTATACGCAAAGGGTGGTATCCCAAGGGTGTCTCCACCGAAGCTGGCGCTCCGGCTTCACAAACTCCCACCTATCCTGTACATCGCGTACAAAGCCTCAATATCAGGCTGTAGTAAAGCTCCATGGGGTCTTTCCGTCCTGTCGCGGGTAACCTGCATCTTCACAGGTACTATGATTTCACCGGGTCTCTCGTTGAGACAGTGCCCAAATCGTTACGCCTTTCGTGCGGGTCGGAACTTACCCGACAAGGAATTTCGCTACCTTAGGACCGTTATAGTTACGGCCGCCGTTTACTGGGGCTTCGGTTCAGTGCTTCTCTTGCGATGACACATCCCCTTAACCTTCCAGCACCGGGCAGGCGTCAGCCCCTATACTTCATCTTGCGATTTAGCAGAGACCTGTGTTTTTGCTAAACAGTCGTTTGGGCCTATTCACTGCGGCTTATGTCGCCATAAGCGTCCCTTCTCCCGAAGTTACGGGACCATTTTGCCGAGTTCCTTAACGAGAGTTATCCCGCGCGTCTTAGAATTCTCATCTCGCCTACCTGTGTCGGTTTGCGGTACTGGCGCCGACCTCCTCACTAGAGGCTTTTCTTGGCAGCGTGAAATCCGGTGCTTCGCCCTATGGGCTCCACGTCACAGCTCAACCTTGTATGCCGGGCGGATTTGCCAACCCGACGGCCTCGCTGCTTGTCCGTGCACTTCCAGTCGCACGGTCACCTTATCCTTCTGCGTCCCCCCATCGTTCAAACGGTGGTACGGCGGTACAGGAATATCGACCTGTTGTCCATCGCCTACGCCTTTCGGCCTCGGCTTAGGTCCAGACTAACCCTGAGCGGACGAGCCTTCCTCAGGAAACCTTAGGCTTTCGACGGAGGGGATTCTCACCCCTCTTTTCGCTACTCACACCGGCATTCTCACTTCCAAGCGCTCCACGGCTCCTCACGATACCGCTTCACTGCTGCTTGGAACGCTCTCCTACCATCCCTTACGGGATCCATAGCTTCGGTGGTATGTTTAGCCCCGTTACATTTTCGGCGCGGCGCCACTCGACTAGTGAGCTATTACGCACTCTTTGAATGGTGGCTGCTTCTAAGCCAACATCCTAGTTGTCTGTGCAGCGCCACATCCTTTTCCACTTAACATACACTTGGGGACCTTAGCTGATGGTCTGGGCTGTTTCCCTCTCGACTACGGATCTTATCACTCGCAGTCTGACTCCCGAGTACAAGTTGCTGGCATTCGGAGTTTGACTGAATTCGGTAACCCTGTGGGGGCCCCTAGTCCAATCAGTGCTCTACCTCCAGAACTCTTCACCTCGAGGCTAGCCCTAAAGCTATTTCGGAGAGAACCAGCTATC
>NC_012673.1:1670000-1687500 GCF_000023045.1 Exiguobacterium sp. AT1b
TCGAGCAACGTTTCATCCGTCACGGCACCCGTGACTTCTAACACCGCTTCTTCCGTCAACCGCCCATCACTGAATGCGAGCGCCTGATCAAGTAAGCTAAGGGCATCTCGCATCCCGCCATCGGCAGCACGTGCGATGAGTTTCAACGCTTCCGGATCGTAGTCATGGTCTTGGTCGTTCAAAATATAGGCCATCCGCGTTTGCAATTGACTCACTTCATGTCGTTTGACATCAAATCGCTGACAGCGGGAAATGATTGTAGCCGGAATTTTATGTGGTTCTGTCGTGGCCAAGATGAATATCGCATGTGCCGGTGGTTCCTCAAGCGTCTTTAACAACGCGTTGAATGCACCGGTCGATAACATATGCACTTCATCAATGATGTATACTTTGTAACGCCCTTGGGACGGCGGATATTTGACTTTGTCTCGAATCTCCCGAATTTCGTCAACCCCGTTGTTCGATGCGGCATCAATTTCAAACACGTCGGGACTCGTCCCTTCCGTGATGGCGATACACGTCGGACAGGTGTTACATGGTTCACGTGTCGGCGCGCTTTCACAGTTGATTGCCTTGGCAATGATTTTCGCCAAACTCGTCTTCCCCGTTCCACGCGGGCCAGAAAACAGGTACGCATGTGACATCCGCTCCTCTAACAGAGCGTTTTGAATCGTACGTGTGATATGGACTTGACCGACGACCTCTTGAAACGATTGAGGTCGATATACACGATATAACGCTTGATACGCCATGAGTTCGCCTCCTTCCCTACTGTTCTTCTCTATCTCATCATACAAAAAAATCTACAGCCCGGGGGCCATAGATTGAAGTTATAAAATAAATCTGCCGCGCACCGATTTCTGAAAGCACGTCAACATGCGTTACTCATGCAGTTTGCTCAGCCCAAGCACCCCTGCGGCACACGGTACGTCACCACTTAAGGCTGCTTCCTTCCGGACCTGACCTGGTTCATGGGTGACCGTTGCGCAGGACTCAGACGTCAACGCCACTTACATAAGGCAGACCACACCAGCGCACTCCCTCGAATCGGGATTCAGTCTCGCTACAGCGGATTGCGAGTGACAGGGCACCGCTACCTCCCCACCTAGCACGGCAAATGGGTAAATGAAATTAGGCACTATCTCGAGTGCTATTACATTATACTGTTTAATCGATTGGGTTGCAACCTCTCTGATTGAGTCGTTCTTGTTTCTTCCTTTCTCGAAGCGCTCGGAAGAAATCTGTCAGGAGCTGTCCACATTCTTCTGCTAAAACATTTTCTGTCACTTCGGCTTGGTGATTGAACCGCTCATCCTGCACCAAGTTCATCAACGTCCCACAACATCCACCTTTCGGGTCGTGGGCACCGAAAATGACACGTTTCACGCGAGACAACACGATTGCGCCCGCACACATCGGACACGGTTCAAGGGTAACGTATAGTTCGCAGTCTTCTAATCGCCAATTCCCTAGTGTCTCATTGGCCGTTTCAATCGCAATCATCTCGGCGTGTGCTGCCGCCAATCGATCCGTCTCACGACGATTGTGCCCGGTTGCGATCACCTGGTCTCCCTTCACGATCACACAACCAATCGGCACCTCGCCAATGGCTTCTGCTTTCTTTGCCTCTTCGATGGCCAATTGCATAAATCGCTCATCACGTTCCATCGATTCACCTCATTTCTTGTTTAAAACTATGAAAAAAAATGAAAATCAAATCCCTCGCCATATCGCTCGTATTGTGTGCTAGAATGGAACTTGCACTTTGGATAATGGAGGAT
Source organism: Exiguobacterium sp. AT1b (assembly GCF_000023045.1). Taxonomy (GTDB): domain Bacteria; phylum Bacillota; class Bacilli; order Exiguobacteriales; family Exiguobacteriaceae; genus Exiguobacterium. The sequence goes on from NC_012673.1 coordinate 1,671,782, forward strand.
GACATCATATGTTTATAACGGTAGAAGGACCGATTGGTGTCGGGAAAACATCACTGGCCCATATCATCAGTCAGCATTTCTCGATGCAGATGCTGAATGAAATTGTAGAAGAGAACCCATTTCTCGGCAAGTTTTATGAAGATATCGAAGAATGGAGTTTCCAAACGGAAATGTTCTTCTTGTGCAATCGATTCAAGCAGTTGGATGATATTCACAAACACCACTTGAGTCAGCAACAATCCGTCGTTTCGGACTATCATATTTTCAAAAACTTGATTTTTGCTCACCGTTCGCTGAAACCGGCACACTTGAACAAGTACGAGCAGATTTATAAGATTTTGACACATGATATGCCGAAACCTGATGTCGTCATTTACTTACATGCCAGCATTGAGACATTAATGAAACGAGTCGCCTTGCGTGGACGTGAAGTGGAAGAGAATATGTCTCGTGATTACCTCGAACAACTTGCTCACGACTATGAGACGTTTGTTGAATCATATCGCGCGGCCCATCCAGAAGTGAAAATCCTCTCGTTCAGTGGGGATGAACTCGACTTTGTACACAATCCGGACGACTTGACTCATGTCCTAAAAACGATTGAGCGTGAATTAGAATTAACTAAAGGAGCCCAAATAAAATGAAGCTGATTGATAAATATAACATCCCGAACGATACGATCATTACAATCGGTGGAATGGTTGGGATCGGGAAATCAACGATCACCAATTCGTTAGCCGATGCATTGAATTTCCGAACGTCTCTCGAAAAAGTAGATACGAACCCTTACCTCGATAAATTCTATCATGATTTCGAGCGTTGGAGCTTCCATCTTCAAATTTACTTCTTGGCAGAACGTTTTAAAGAACAGAAGAAAATCTTCCAATACGGTGGCGGCTTCATCCAAGATCGTTCAATCTATGAAGATACAGGCATCTTCGCCAAGATGCACTATGAAAAAGGGACGATGTCACCAACAGACTACGAAACGTATTCTAGTTTGTTCGAGGCAATGGTGTTGACACCGTTCTTCCCGCACCCGGATCTATTAATCTATCTCGAAGGTTCGTTCGAACAAGTACTTGAACGCATTCAAATGCGCGGTCGCGAGATGGAGCAGCAAACACCAATCGCTTATTGGGAAGAGATGTACGCCCGCTACACAGAATGGATCAACAACTTCAACCTGTGTCCGGTATTGCGTCTCTCGATTGAAGAGTACGACCTCATCAACGACCCTGATTCAGTCGAACTCATTCTTGAGAAAATCGAAAAGCAACTCACGATTGCGCGCGAAGCAAAAGTGAGATAATCAATAGAAGGATTGCGCCAACGACAGCGTGATCCTTCTTTTTTGTGCATAAAAAAATCCACAGTACTTATGTCTGTGGATACAAAAAATGCATCTGCCTCTGCAGATGCCCGATTGAAAGCGGAGTTGGTGGGATTCGAACCCACGCGAGCCTTGCGACTCCTAACGGATTTCGAGTCCGTCCCCTTCAGCCGGACTTGGGTACAACTCCAGGCCTAAAAAAGTGTAAAAAAAAGAAAGTGGAGGAGGTGGTGGGATTCGAACCCACGCAGGCTGTTACACCCCTGACGGTTTTCAAGACCGTTCCCTTAAACCACTTGGGTACACCTCCAAAAGATATAAAATTGTGTGAGCCTCCAAAAAAGAAATGGAGGAGGTGGTGGGATTCGAACCCACGCAGGCTGTTACACCCCTGACGGTTTTCAAGACCGTTCCCTTAAACCACTTGGGTACACCTCCAAAGCTCATATGCAATTCGTGAGCAACAGTGTCGCTCGACATGATTTATAGTACCAACTGAAGAGACAGATGTCAAACCCTTTTGTGAAAAAACATTAAAAAAATTGAGCAGCCTCAAAATCGAGGCTGCTCAAGCGTTTAATTCGGCATTTCAATCTTTTCTTTCCCACCCATGTAAGGACGAAGAACTTCTGGGATCACGACCGATCCATCCGCTTGTTGATAATTTTCTAGAATCGCTGCGACCGTCCGTCCGACCGCTAGACCTGAACCGTTCAACGTATGCACGAACTCAGGTTTCGCATTGGCGTCACGACGGAAACGAATTCCCGCACGACGCGCTTGGAAATCTTCAAAGTTTGAGCAAGACGAGATTTCACGATATACCCCTTGTGCCGGCATCCATACTTCAATATCGTATTTTTTCGCGGCAGTGAATCCGAGATCTGCCGTACACATGCTGAGCACTTGATAAGGAAGGCCTAGACGTTTTAAGACTTCTTCAGCATGACCTGTCAACAGTTCCAATTGCTCATAAGACTCTTCCGGTTTTACGAAGCGGACGAGCTCGACTTTATTGAATTGGTGCTGACGAATTAATCCACGTGTGTCACGTCCCGCTGACCCAGCTTCAGAACGGAAGTTTGCGCTATATGCTGTATACGCGATTGGAAGTTGTGTCTCCGGAAGAATCTCTTCACGGTGCATGTTCGTGACCGGTACTTCAGCCGTCGGAACGAGGAAGTAGTTCGTGTCCGCTACTTTAAATGCATCTTCTTCGAACTTAGGAAGCTGACCCGTTCCTGTCATTGAATCACGATTGACCATGTAAGGAGGTAACACTTCAGCGTACCCATGCTCATCTGAATGAAGGTCCATCATAAAGTTGATCAGGGCACGTTCTAGGCGAGCGCCTAATCCTTTATAGAAGACGAAGCGGCTACCCGTTACTTTTCCAGCGCGCTCGACATCGACGATTTGAAGGTCTTCCATCACGTCCCAATGTTGCTTGGGCTCGAAATCAAACTCGGGCTTTGTCCCGATTTCGCGAATCGTCACGTTGTCGTCTTCCGTTTCGCCGATTGGTGTTGATTCGTGCGGGATATTTGGGATGCTGAGTAAAATCAAGTTGAGTTCTGCCTCAACTTCGCGTAACTCTTCGTCCAACAGTTTGATTTCATCTCCGAGGCGACGTGTCTCTAAGATCGGGCCTTCGGCATCTTCTTTGTTCCGCTTCAATTCAGCGATTTGTTTTGTCGCTTCGTTGCGCTTCGCTTTCTTCACTTCCACTTCGTTGATCAAGTCACGACGTTTCTCCTCTAGTTGTGGGAAGCGGTCAAGTGCACTCAAGTCTTCCCCCCGGTGAGCTAACTTTTCTTTGATTCCTTCAAAATCCTGTCGCAAACGTTTAATGTCTAACATTGCTATTCCTCCTTTTTCATATAAAAAAGGTGGCACGTCCCTTTCCCGTAGGAAAGGGACGAACCACCTTGGATCCGCGTTGCCACCCTCGTTGCTCAAAAGTTTGAGCCACTCGATGCACGTAACGTGTGCGAACGTGACCTGTTTCCAAGTCAATGCTCCGAGGCCGATTCGGTCACGTCATCTCACTAGTTTGCACCAACCACTAGCTCTCTGTCAGTAGACGTACGTAACGTACTTATTCTCATCATCGCATCTGTCATTGAATTAATCTTACTTTACAACATCTCAACTTGTTCGACAAGACTGATTTTTCCAAGTGCGAGTCGGATTTGATCGAGGAAATCCAAAAAAGCTCGTGTTATTCTCGTCAAGAACGAGGCGGTATCGACCGACTCCGCTGTAACAAGTGCCATCTTAGGAGGAGCCTCTCCCTCTAAATAGCGTACGTTCTCCGAAGAATCGATGGTGACCATGCCTGCCTGTGTGTCAGCCTTAATCGGAGCCTCTAAATCAAGCAGATCATATTCGGGCTCCGGTACGGGTCTTCCTTTTTCGACTAATACTTCAAAGTCGTTCGTCGTTCGGACCGCGACTTGCTCTTCCTCGCCTTGAGAGACCGTTGCCATCTTGGAGATTGTCTCCCCCATCCGCAAGATTGGGGTCATCACGAAATCTGCATAGGCATAATCATGTAGCGCTTTCGTTGCTGCATAACGTCCCTCGTCCGATGTTGCACCGAGGACGACCGACAAAACGGTACGCCCATCCCGTGTAGATACGCCGATGAAACAATATCCCGCCTCATTCGTCGTTCCTGTCTTGAAGCCGAGCATTCCCGGATAAGCGAGGTCACGATTAGCGAGCATGCGATTCGTCGCATCAAATCGAACACCGTCGACGTCCACGTATGCCCGCTTCGTCACGTCGAGCACTTCCGGATACGTCGTCAAATACGCGATCGCGAGCTTCATCAAGTCCTTAGCAGACGTCAAGTTGTCTCCTGGTAGACCTGCAGATTCGGAATCGAGTCCTGAGGCGTTCGCGAACGTCGTTTGGGTCATCCCGAGTTCATCGGCCCGACGATTCATCTCTTTGACAAATGCCTCTTCCGAACCGGATACGGCCTCCCCGAGCGTTACGGCCGCTTCATTCGCTGAACGAATCAACGCGGCATCGTATAACTCTTTGACGGTATATGGTTTATTTAACAGCGGGATTCGTGCCAACCCCGGCTTTCTCGTCAACGCCAAAGCAGCATCGCTCGGTGTGATTTCTTGTGTCCAACTGAGTTTCCCTGCTTCAATCGCCTCACGCGTCAAAAATGCAGTCATCAGCTTCGTGATTGAAGCCGGCTGAAGCATCGAATCTTCTTGTTTGGCAAATAGAACTTGTCCTGTCGTCACGTCTACAAGCATCGCGCTTGCTGCATCCACTTTCGGAGCGGCCGCAGAGGCAGCCGATGGCAACATGGTCTGTATGACGAATACGACAGTGAGCAATATGATGAAATAACGGGCCTTCACATCGTTTCCCCTTTCTGTACGCTTCTTTGTTCAGTGTAACAAAAAATAAGTTTGAAGGACCCCCTTTTTGCGAGGTCCCTCAAACTTATACATGTTGACTCTGATTCGCTTTGACCATCTCGATAAAATAGCGATGTAACGAGAGGTCATCCGTCAATTCGGGGTGGAACGAGCAAGCAAGATACTGATTGTAACGGACCGCCACAATCGCTTCCTCGACTTCAGCGAGCACATCTACTTCTGGTTCAACGCGTGCCACTTGTGGGGCACGAATGAAGACCGCTTCGACTGGCTCATCGATTCCTTTCACTGGAAGGTCGACCTCAAAACTGTCGACCTGACGTCCGAACGCATTGCGTTTCACTGTCATCGGGATTTTTTTCAAGTGGGCGTCATACCCTTCGACTTCGTTCGCGAGAAGAATCATGCCGGCACATGTGCCGAACATCGGTAACTTTTCCATCTCTCGAAGTGGTTCGAGCAGACCGTAACGGTCGAGTAGTCGACGCATCGCCGTGCTCTCTCCCCCTGGTAACACGAGTCCGTCAATCGCTTGCAAGTCTTCTAGCGAGCGGACTACAACGGTTTGGGCACCGAGCGTTTCCAGCATGCGAACATGCTCGCGAATCGCACCTTGCATCCCTAATACGCCAATCGTCACCATCTTACCAGCCTCGTGGTGCCATGAGTTCTTCTTCTTTGAGCGTGCGGACGTCAAGTCCTTTCATCGCCTCACCCAATCCTTTTGACAAGTGCGCGATCCGCTCATAGTCATCGTGGTACGTCGTAGCTTCCACGATGGCACGTGCAAATTTCTCTGGATTCTCTGCTTTGAAGATCCCTGATCCGACAAAGACTCCGTCTGCCCCGAGATGCATCATCAAGGCAGCGTCCGCTGGTGTCGCAATTCCACCTGCCGCAAAGTTTACGACCGGGAGACGACCCGCTTCACGAATCTGCATCAATACTTCAAACGGTGCACCGAGGTCGCGCGCCTCTGTCATGACCTCATCCACACTCATCGACAAGAGACGTTTCACTTGCGCTTGGACTGTACGCATATGACGAACCGCTTCGACGATGTTCCCTGTTCCTGGCTCCCCTTTTGTACGAATCATCGCTGCCCCTTCACCGATACGGCGGGCTGCTTCACCGAGGTCGCGTGCTCCACATACGAACGGCGCCGTGTAGTCGCGCTTGTACAAGTGGAACTCTTCGTCGGCTGGTGTCAACACTTCGCTCTCATCAATGAAGTCGACCCCCATCGACTCGAGAACGCGTGCTTCAGCGATGTGCCCGATCCGGCATTTTGCCATAACCGGTACAGATACTGCCCCCATGACATCTTCAATGATTGTCGGGTCAGCCATACGGGCAACGCCACCCATTTTACGGATATCTGATGGTACACGTTCGAGCGCCATGACAGCCACAGCACCGGCAGCTTCAGCGATCTTTGCCTGTTCGGCGTTGATGACGTCCATGATGACGCCACCTTTTTGCATTTCTGCCATCCCACGTTTTACTTTATCTGTCCCTACTTGTCTCTTTTCCATTGAAATCCCTCCATTGGTTCGTGTTCTACTTGCTAGTATAAGTTGTATTGACTATATTAAAAGTGTCAGTTTCTTATTATTTAAAGTGGTCAGTTTAAATAAAGGACTCCATTTCATCTATCCCGAACCTGTTGAAGTATAAAGGAGGAATACGTATGTTAAACCGTGATTCGTTTGATGGGGGTCATCGTGCCTCATTCGGTACACCCGGGATTGTCTCTTTCATCATCATTCTTGGGTTTATGCTCTACTTCTTTTTTGGTTCATAAAGAAAGGAACGTCACACCATGGACATGCTTACCTTATCGCTTGATCAAGAGTCGTCCATCCCGCTTTACGAGCAATTGTACAAACACATTCGGGATGCCATCCTCGACGATACGTTAAAAACAGGAACTAAATTACCTTCAAAGCGTAAGCTCTCTCAATTTTTAGATGTGTCGCAGACAACGGTCGAGTTCGCATATGCCCAGTTACTCGCCGAAGGATACATCGAATCCATTCCTCGAAAAGGATTTTATGTGTTACCACAAGAGGAGCTGTACGTCCGGCGCTCGAGTAGCACCATCGCCCCGACACCTCCACGAAAGACGTATGCTTATGATGTTTCCCCGAGTCAAATCGACACGACTGCCTTCCCGTTTGAACGGTGGAAGCGACATATCAAACATGTCGTCGATGACGTGAATCATGAATTACTTGCGTTAGGTTCTGTTCAAGGAGATATAGAATTGCGTCAAGAAATCGCCACGTATCTCTATCACTCTCGCGGCGTACAGTGCTCACCAGAACAGATCATCGTCGGCTCCGGAACGGAACAGCTGTTGCCACAGCTCTTGAATCTCTTACCGGACTCGTCTATCTTCGGAATCGAAGACCCTGGCTATCCGCTCACGCGCCTGTTGTTCGAGCAACAAGGACGCACATCGATTCCGATTCCGGTAGACGATAGTGGTGTTTGTGTGAATGAGCTCGAGCGTCATGCAATCGATGCACTATATGTCACACCTGCTCATCAATTTCCGACAGGGACCGTCTTGTCCGTCAGTCGAAGACAACGTTTGTTAAATTGGGCACTCGTCCATCAGACGTATATCATCGAAGACGATTACGACAGCGAGTTTCGCTATAGCGGCAAGCCGATCCCGTCCCTGCAGAGCATGGACCCGAACGAACGGGTCATCTACATCAGTACGTTTTCAAAATCTCTCATGCCATCCTTACGCATCGGCTATATGGTCTTACCGACACCTTTATTAAACCGTTATCGGGAACGACACCGGTATTTCACCTGTAGCGTTCCCCGGTTCGAACAACAAACGTTGGCCCTATTCATGTCGAGCGGTGACTTTGAAAAGCATTTGAACCGGATGCGAAAAATATACCGTCGTAAGTTAGAAAGTGTCCTCGCTGCCTTCCGACCATTCGAACCGACCGTCACCGTGACCGGAGCAAGTGCCGGACTGCACGTCGTGTTGACCATCGCCACCGAGCGAACGGAACAAGAATTGAAGCAGTCCGCCGAATCCGCGGGAATCGCCATTAAATCCATGAACGACTATCGCATCGTGTATCCAGACTCCCACAAGCAATTTCTGTTCGGGTTTGCGCATTTGTCTGAGTCGACGTTACCTGACGTGATTGAGCAGTTGATGGTTGCGTGGGCAGTTGCAAAAGGAGGAAAATCATGAATCGACGTATCCGATGGTTCATCGGACTTTTACTCATCGGGAGCGGCGTCCTCTTTTTGACGAGCCCGATTTGGAAAAATGCCATTGCTAGTTCGACGAGTGAATACGTGATAGAACAGATGGAATTTCAAGAAGAGAGCGAATTGGATCCAAGCTATGATTTCAAAGCCGTCAGTCCACTCTCTGTATCGGACGTCCTACAAGCGCGCAATCGGTTTCATGATTTGCCGACAATCGGTTTGATTTCGATTCCCGATGTCTCACTGAAACTTCCCATCATGAAAGGATTGGACAATGAAAGTCTCGCGGTAGGCGCCGGAACGATGCATCCTGAACAAGAGATGGGCAAAGGGAACTACGCGCTCGCCGGCCACTATTTACAACGAGCGACCGCTCTATTCGGACCGCTCCATGAAATCGAGGTCGGTGCGACGATCTACCTTCAGGATGAAACGCAAACGTATGAGTACGTAGTCACTTCGCTTGAAACCGTCTCTCCTGAACGAGTCGATGTATTAGATGACACCTCCATCCCAACCATCACGTTAATCACGTGTACGTTCGATACGACAGAGCGCCTGATTGTAAAAGGAAAGCTCGTCGCTCCATCCTCTTGACCGCTTCTCCTTTGAAAATAGGAGAGGCGGTTTATTATTTTTGCAAAAACATATTGTGAGCGCTTTCAAGTTCCGCTAAACTGTTTTTGAAAACGTTTGCATAAAAGTGTGCAAATACATTTGACAGGAAGAGGTGCCTCATGAAAAAAACAACCGCTCGTCAGGCTTCGACGCTGATCCTTTCCGGAGCATTACTCATTCAAGCCGGTGTCCCGATGAACGCATTGGCCGAACCGACTACGATGACGATTGATGGATCGAAAACAGACTGGACTTCAACCCCAGCTCTTGCGACTTCCCCGGCTACAGGTTGGCAAGGATTTGATGTCGGCGATTTATACATACAAAACGATGCCCAACATCTTTATTTTTATGTAGATGCGAACAATGTCCCGAATTGGGGTGACAACGGACAATACATTAATATCGCCCTTCAAATTAACGATGAGGATTCTGGCATCTCTAAAAATCCACTCGGATACCCATTCGACTTTACAGGCGTCGACAAGGCACCACAATATCATATTCTCGTTCGTGTCGACGGCGATCAAAAAGTCAAAGAGGCGGCCCTCTATAAGGCCGGACAGGATACCCCTCTCTTACAATTGAACCAATTGAACGGGGCGGCTTTCGCAGTGGACCGGACGAAAGGATTCGAAGGAAAGATTCCGCTCTCCTTACTCGGGCTAAACAATGGAGACCAAGTCCGTGCCTTGACTGTATTGAGCGGCAATAATGCAGGAGAACATGGTGCGTTCGATACGATTCCAAGTAACGCGGCCAACCAATTGGCGAACAGCTGGAACGTCGCTGCTACTCCGTCGACGCAATCTGTGTATAGTGCCCCGTTCACGTTAAATGGGGTGGAGACGATTGATCAGCTTGAGGTCGTTTCGGTGACCCCGGTTTCAGCCTCAATCGACGTGGATGTGTCTGCCCCAATCACATGGACGTTCAACGAACCCGTCCGTCTCGATACTGAAGCAGTCACGCTACAACAAGGAGAAACGCAGATCCCGGTCGACGTGACAGTGAACGGTTCGACTGTGACACTTCAGCCGAAAGAGGCACTCGCCCTCGATACGTCCTATACGGCGACGATCTCAGCGGACGCAGTGACCGGGACGATTTCGAACACGTCACTCCCTGCCTTGACGACTTCGTTCAAAACGGCAACCAAGCTCGCCGATCCGTGGGAAACGACTCGTTATATCGAGATGAAATATGTCCGCGCGGATGGAGATTATACGGATTGGAACTTGTGGACGTGGAGCACCGGCAAAAAAGACGGCCAAGTTGATCCATATCGTATCACGGAGGAGGGTGCCATCTTCCGAATTCCCGTCGGTCAAGACGCCACCAAAGTCGGATTTGTGATCCGAAAAGGAACGGATTGGGCTGTGAAGGACGCATACGGAGAAGACAGATACGTCACGCTTGGAGAAGACCGTGTCACGAAGGTCCGCGTCGAAAGCGGTAAAGGGACGTTCCATCAAGTTCCGACGATTAACGGACCGGTGTACGGTACAGACGGGATCAGTTTCTTCTATCGCGATGTAGCACTCTATGAATCCGGAAAAATGAGTGAAATCGAGCAGGTCGCACTCAAAATCAATGGTGAAACTTATCCGATGACGTATGAGGCTGAAAACGAATGGTTCCGTCACACCGTGCGCTTGCCTGAAGGCGTTCATAATTACACGTATCTCGTCACAAAAGACGGGGTGACGACTGAAGTGAAGGATCCGTACTTTGAGTCTTCTCAAATCGAGTATCGCCAACCGACCGTTAAACTCACTTCTTCAGTCAGTCCAAAAGCGATTAGTTCCCGCGAAAATGCCGTCCTACGGGTGAAACCAACTTTACCGAAGGGCGTGACGCTTCGTGAACTCTACATCGATGCACGACCTCTCGGTGGACCCGCTAAGTTGCACATCGACCGTGCATTGAATGCACAAACCATTGCGGTGAAAGATACGGTCAAACCAGGAAACAAGACGCTCTCTGTCACAGCCGTCGACCAATATGGAAATGTCCATCGCTCGAAGACCACCATCCGTGTCGTTCCGAAATCGATGAAAGAGAAACAAGCCTTTGATTGGGATGAGGCACGAATCTACTTCATGCTGACCGACCGTTTCTATAACGGGGACGTGTCCAATGACAATCCGAACCGTGAGTACTACGACAAAGACCATCCGGAATCATACCACGGAGGAGATTTTGCGGGCGTCACGAAAAAGCTCGATTATCTAGATGACTTAGGCATCAATACAATCTGGATCACACCGATTGTGGATAACATCGATTGGGATTTGCGTTATGGGAAAGACGGATCTCAATATGGCTATCACGGATACTGGGCGAAAAACTTTGAGAAACTTGATGAACATCTTGGAGATATGGCCGCATTCCATAAACTCATTGACGAGGCGCATAAGCGCGGCATCAAAATCATGGTCGATGTCGTCTTGAACCATCCAGGCTATGGCATGGAACCAGGCGCAAGTTCAGACGTCACGAATTTCCCGACGGATGCGGAACGCCAAGTATTCGATGGCATGATTCGTGAGAATCCGGTTGACGGGGACGACCAAAGAATGTCCTTGTCCGGTCTTCCTGATTTCAAGACCGAGGAAGCGGCCGTGCGGGAGCAATTGGTCAAATGGCAGACCGATTGGATCAAACGTTCGAAAACGAAAAAAGGAAACACGATTGACTATTTCCGTGTCGATACGGTCAAACATGTGGATTCAACGACGTGGAAGTCATTCAAAAATGAGCTGACAACAATCAAACCAGATTTCAAACTCATCGGCGAACACTATGGTGCCAGCATCAACAACACAGGCGGCTATTTGAGAAGTGGTCAAATGGATTCCTTGCTCGACTTCGATTTTAAATACCAGGCCGAGCGATTCGTAAACGGCAACGTTGAAGATGTAGAAAAAGCGCTCCAATACCGGAATAACCAATTATCGAATGAAGCAACACTTGGACAATTCTTAAGTAGCCATGACGAAGATGGATTCCTCGTCTCGCGTGCAGGTGGAGATACAGGCAAGCAAATGGTCGCTGCTGCCCTTCAGATTACGGCCAAAGGTCAACCGGTCATCTATTACGGAGAAGAGGTCGGACAATCTGGGAAACATGCAGGGGATATGGACAAAGGTGAATTTAACGAGAACCGCTATGACTTCGACTGGTCACGTGTCAAAGGAGAAGGGAAAGCGATGCATACGCATTACCAGAAGCTATTGAATATTCGTGCAGACTATTCTCACGTATTCAGTAAAGGAACACGTTCATCCGTCGCTGTGAATGCTACTTCTGGTTATTCGATCTTTGAGCGGGCCTACGGCAAACAGTCTGTTCTTGTCGGATTGAACACGAAAGAAAAAGCGCAAACCGTTTCATTTAAGACGTCGTACAAGGCGAAGACCGTTTTGATTGACCGCTATAGCGGCAAGTCATACACGGTTCAAAAAGACGGGAAGGTGACCGTTTCACTTCCTGCACAAGATCAGGGAGGAACTGTCATTTTAGTCGAGAAACGCAAATAAAGAACCGCCATCCTGAGTGAACAGGATGGCGGCTTTTCATTAACGTGAATAGTTTGGTGCTTCTTTTGTGATGTTGACATCGTGTGGGTGGCTCTCTTGGAGTCCAGCACCTGTCATACGAATGAACTGTGTGTCTTCACGAAGGGCACGAATGTCGGCAGCGCCGCAATACCCCATACCTGAACGAAGACCACCGATCAATTGATAGACCGTGTCAGCTAGTTCACCGCGATACGCGACGCGACCTTCGATACCTTCTGGAACGAACTTTTTGTCCGCTTCTTGGAAGTAACGGTCTTGACTACCACGTTTCATCGATGCTTCCGATCCCATACCACGGTACGTCTTGAATTGACGACCTTGGTAGATTTCCATCTCACCTGGACTCTCTTTCACACCTGCAAGCAAGCTTCCGAGCATGACTGCGTTGGCTCCTGCGGCAATCGCTTTGACGATATCACCAGAGTACTTGATTCCACCGTCAGCGATGACTGAGACACCGTGCTCTTTCGCTTCCATCACACAATCATAGACTGCTGTGATTTGTGGAACACCGACACCTGCGACAACACGTGTCGTACAGATTGAGCCTGGTCCAATCCCAACTTTAATGACGGATGCTCCTGCTTCAATCAATGCACGTGTCGCTTCTGCTGTCGCCACGTTCCCTGCGATGATTGGAAGAGATGGGAACATATCACGTAATTCACGAACTTTTTCAAGTACGCCAGCTGAGTGGCCGTGTGCCGTATCGATGACTAGTGCATCCACACCTGCTTCAACCAACACTTGAGCACGTGAGGCCGCGTCTTTCGTCACACCGACTGCAGCTGCGACAAGAAGACGACCTTGCTTATCTTTTGCTGCGTTCGGGAACTGTTCGACCTTCTCGATGTCTTTCGTCGTAATGAGACCTTTCAATACACCGTTCTCATCGACAAGTGGAAGTTTCTCGATGCGATGTTGATGAAGGATGCGCTCGGCTTCTTCAAGTGATGTACCCACTTTTGCTGTGATAAGGTTCTCTGTCGTCATGACATCTTTGATCACCGTCGAATAGTCTTTGATGAAGCGAAGATCACGATTCGTTAAAATACCAATCAATTGACGCTCTTCTTCTGAGTTGACGATTGGAACGCCCGAAATACGGTACTTACTCATCAAGTATTCTGCATCATATACTTGACGGTCTGGAGTTAAATAGAACGGATTTGTGATGACACCATTTTCTGAGCGCTTTACGCGATCGACGTGCTCAGCCTGCATTTCCATCGACATGTTCTTGTGAATGACACCTAAACCGCCTTGACGGGCCATAGCGATTGCCATTGGGGCTTCAGTGACGGTATCCATACCAGCACTGATGATTGGAATATTTAATTCGAGTCCTTCACAGAGCTTCGTGCTTAAATCAACATCACGTGGTAAAACATTTGAAAACCGTGGTACGAGTAATACATCATCAAATGTTAAACCTTCTTTTGCAAACTTATTTTCCCACATAAAAATTGATGGCCCCTTTCTCGTTCTACCTACATCTTTGTTTCGAAATATTTCTGTAATGGTAACAGGTATAACGCAAAAGTGCAATTCAATTCCCGATGTTCAGAAAGTTCAGAATTGTGTTCATTGACTTAAATTATATGCAAATTGTTCGGAATTTCATTGTGTGGATCAGTAGATCCTGGAGTTCGGTTTCATTATGAACGTAAAAAAACGACCGAGCGTATGCTCGGTCGTCCTCTGCGTTGTTGCCTGGCAACGTCCTATCCTCACAGGGGGAGATCCCCCAACTACTTTCGGCGCTGAGACGCTTAACTTCCGTGTTCGGCATGGGAACGGGTGTGGCCGTCTCGCTATCGCCACCAGACTTTAGGGCTTGTTCCCTGAAAACTGAGGATTCATCAACACAAACCATTAGACTAGATCAAAGCCTCGACCGATTAGTATCATTCAGCTCCACGTGTCGCCACGCTTCCACCCATGACCTATCTACCTCATCGTCTCTGAGGGGTCTTTCTTGATTGCTCAAAGGGAAATCTCATCTCGGAGGGGGCTTCATGCTTAGATGCTTTCAGCACTTATCCCGTCCGCACGTAGCTACCCAGCGGTGCTCCTGGCGGAACAACTGGTACACCAGCGGTGCGTCCATCCCGGTCCTCTCGTACTAAGGACAGCTCTCCTCAAATTTCCTACGCCCACGACGGATAGGGACCGAACTGTCTCACGACGTTCTGAACCCAGCTCGCGTACCGCTTTAATGGGCGAACAGCCCAACCCTTGGGACCTACTCCAGCCCCAGGATGCGATGAGCCGACATCGAGGTGCCAAACCTCCCCGTCGATGTGGACTCTTGGGGGAGATCAGCCTGTTATCCCCAGGGTAGCTTTTATCCGTTGAGCGATGGCCCTTCCATGCGGAACCACCGGATCACTAAGCCCGACTTTCGTCCCTGCTCGACTTGTAGGTCTCGCAGTCAAGCTCCCTTCTGCCTTTGCACTCTTCGAATGATTTCCAACCATTCTGAGGGAACCTTTGGGCGCCTCCGTTACTGTTTAGGAGGCGACCGCCCCAGTCAAACTACCCGCCTGACACGGTCCTCCAGCCGGATCACGGCTGCGAGTTAGAGACTCTATACGCAAAGGGTGGTATCCCAAGGGTGTCTCCACCGAAGCTGGCGCTCCGGCTTCACAAACTCCCACCTATCCTGTACATCGCGTACAAAGCCTCAATATCAGGCTGTAGTAAAGCTCCATGGGGTCTTTCCGTCCTGTCGCGGGTAACCTGCATCTTCACAGGTACTATGATTTCACCGGGTCTCTCGTTGAGACAGTGCCCAAATCGTTACGCCTTTCGTGCGGGTCGGAACTTACCCGACAAGGAATTTCGCTACCTTAGGACCGTTATAGTTACGGCCGCCGTTTACTGGGGCTTCGGTTCAGTGCTTCTCTTGCGATGACACATCCCCTTAACCTTCCAGCACCGGGCAGGCGTCAGCCCCTATACTTCATCTTGCGATTTAGCAGAGACCTGTGTTTTTGCTAAACAGTCGTTTGGGCCTATTCACTGCGGCTTATGTCGCCATAAGCGTCCCTTCTCCCGAAGTTACGGGACCATTTTGCCGAGTTCCTTAACGAGAGTTATCCCGCGCGTCTTAGAATTCTCATCTCGCCTACCTGTGTCGGTTTGCGGTACTGGCGCCGACCTCCTCACTAGAGGCTTTTCTTGGCAGCGTGAAATCCGGTGCTTCGCCCTACGGGCTCCACGTCACAGCTCAACCTTGTATGCCGGGCGGATTTGCCAACCCGACGGCCTCGCTGCTTGTCCGTGCACTTCCAGTCGCACGGTCACCTTATCCTTCTGCGTCCCCCCATCGTTCAAACGGTGGTACGGCGGTACAGGAATATCGACCTGTTGTCCATCGCCTACGCCTTTCGGCCTCGGCTTAGGTCCAGACTAACCCTGAGCGGACGAGCCTTCCTCAGGAAACCTTAGGCTTTCGACGGAGGGGATTCTCACCCCTCTTTTCGCTACTCACACCGGCATTCTCACTTCCAAGCGCTCCACGGCTCC